>NZ_JBXAXU010000006.1:0-91260 GCF_056781915.1 Dellaglioa sp. CoH-57-MRSF-21
TGTCAAGAATTTTTTGAATAAATATTCATTTCTTCTTGCCGTATCAATCAGCTTTATTAATATACCATCTGGTATATCTCATGTCAACACTTTATTTGCGATATTCATTATCGCCTCAATAGCACTTATTAAATATATCAGCTTTCTTTTTCTTGGTCAAGTCTATTTATGTGAATATCTCTTAATATTACAAATAAATCGTAATTTCAGTCCCCTTATCATTCGAATCTTTCACACTAATCTCTCCACCCATTGATGTCACTAGTTCCTGCACAATAGCGAGGCCAAGCCCATTACCTTCTATTTGTTTATTTCTAGACGGATCTACTCTATAGAAACGTTCAAATATTCTTTTTTTGTCTTGATTTGAAATACCAATACCAGTATCTGATACTGCTATAAAAAATCTTGTCTTTATTTTGCCTACTTCAACTACCATACGCCCATTATCAACATTATATTTAACAGCGTTTTGCAATAAATTACCTAAGATAGTGGCTATCTTATTTTTATCAAACTTTACATAAAGATCTTTTGTTATTCTCTTGTCTACTATTAAATTTTTACTTTTAATAGTACTACTTAATAAATCTAACTCATAATTTATCATAGCATCTAAATTGAAACTCGAAATATTTTCTTTGGGTTTTTGCCCTTTTGCTAATTTTAATATCTCTTGAATTAATACTTCTAATTTTTCACTTTCGTCATAAATAATATTTAAAAATTTGTTAGTTGTACTTGAATCAACAGATTCTTCTAAAAGAGTTTCAGCAAATCCTTTAATTGCTGTTACTGGTGTTTTCAATTCATGACTCACATTTCCGACAAATTCATTTTGCATTTTCTCTAATAATTTCAGCTCAGTTATATCATATAAAATTACGATTACTTGAAATTCTACATTGTTATTTGCTATATAGACGACCGTTGCATCAACCACTCTGTTTGTATTGGCAATTTCAACTTCATCTCTTTGCTTATCTTGTGTTTTAATGGCTTTTTCAATTAGTCCACTCAATTTGTATGTTTTAATATCATCAATATATGAATGTTGCTTACTTTCTATCTGTTGGCCTAATAATTTAGAAATCATATCATTTACGACTAGTACTTGTCTTTTATGATCAATTTGCATAACCCCAACTGTCAAATGTTCAATTAATTTTAGATAGTTATTATTTTGTACCTGATAGTGAATATTTCTTTTCTTTTGATAACTTTCAACACGATTAATGGCTTTCGATAATTCAAAATTGGGACTATCTGTATCTAGTAATACATGATAAGAATCTCCTTTATTGACTAAACTATTCAATATATTAGCCATTAATTCGGACTCAGCACCTGCTTTAGATGCTATTTTATAAAGTATAGCTATTTCAATCAAACTCAACACACTTACTCCAATAATACTATTCTTACTAAAAAGTTTCCCGGATACATCCCATAGAAGTGTCATACTAAATGTTAAATTTAGCAACAAGATTAACGTCGTAATTATCCATTTTAGTTTTTGTTTCATTTATTCTCCTCAAACTTATAGCCAAATCCTCGAACTGTCTTTAAATATAGGGGGTTTTTAGCATCTACTTCTAATTTTTCGCGTAAATGGCTCACATGCATATCTATCATCCTTGTTTGCCCTTCATAATCGTATCCCCAAACACCGCTCAATAACTTTTCTCTACTTAGCACACGTCCTGTTCGTTTAATAAAATATACTAAAAGTTCGAACTCTTTTGGTGTTAATGCAACTTTTTCATCATTTTTATAAACTGAATAGTTAGAAAAATCAATTTTAAAATCTTTAAATTCTCTCACTTCATTATCAATTTGTTCATCCTTAGATGAGTCATGTTCAGTACGTCTCAAAATAGCCTTAATTCTTGCTATTACTTCTCTTGGACTAAACGGTTTAGTCATATAATCGTCTGCACCAATTTCTAAACCAATTATTTTATTCAATTCATCATCTTTAGCCGTTAAAATGATTATTGGCGTTTTTACTTTTTCTTGTCTTAATTTTTTTGTAACTTCGATACCATCGTAACCAGGCAGCATCAAATCGAGAATAATGAAATCAAAATTTTGTTCTGTTGCTTTTTTAAATGCACTAGGCCCATCTATTGCTACATGCACTTCATAGTTCGCATTTTCTAGATTATACGTTAACAGCGTAACAATTGCTGGTTCATCATCTACAACTAAAATTTTTTTCATTATTTATCCCCCTGATAACTAAATTTATTTAATTATGACTAACCCTATTTCATATGGTGAGTCTGAAAATATCGCACTTTCTGTTATTTTTGTATCTCCACTAAATGTCCTAATTTTTAATCGACAATACGTTGAGCTACTCTGTAATGCTTCATACAATTCGGTTTCGTTTCTAACTTCAATGCCATTACATTGAACGACCACATCACCAACCTCTACGTCCATCTTTGAAGCTGGCGTACCTGGGCGTACCCCTACAATTAATATTCCTTCATTGGATTCTGCAAACCATTTTTCTTGTTTATTATCATGGCGTTTGATCATATATTGGCTGATACAATACGCAACTAATAGAACAATTAATCCATATATCCCCATTATTGGTATAAATATAGCCATTATCGCTAAACCTGTCCCTATAAAAGCTAAATATAAGTATTGTTTTTTTATAAATTTGATAGCTACTCTTGGTATTTCTTTATAGATACGTAATGATAGCCCAACAATTAATGGTAAAATAATGATGTTAAATTCTGTACCTGCTATATGAATAATTGGCCACCAAGAGAGTACACTATGGAATTGATCACCCGGTGTTAGAATTACAAGTGGCACCAGATACAGATCCTTCATACTAAACGACGATATATTTCGCCCTCGTTTACCTGACTGTGTGTTCGGCGATAAGGGACTATTTCTGAATAAATACAGCGCACAAGCAGTTATAAATAAAATGACTGTCCCTATCAGTAGAATCCCTGTCGTAAATTCAACGTGAAATTCTTCATATTTAAATATTTCAAAATTACTTAATTGAGATTTAGTCATCCCATATACTAGTCCCGATATAATAAATAGCGGAAAGATAGCATCAAATACTGGGTATAGTAGTAGTCCTAAAATCATAAAAATAGCATAAATAACTACCCAGTTAATAGGCAACATAACACCTAGTCCAAATAGTAACATTGATCCAATAATACTAAAAATAAAGCCTACTTTTATTGCATGACGTCCCTCATAAAAATCACTATCGACAGCTGTTCTAAATGCTTGTCTCTCTTTTTTAATTCTTCGTGTATACATACCATAAATCAGTATAATTGCTAACCAAAGCGTTGGTTGCATGAAAAAGTTTCCAATAATTTTAAGCGTTACCATAAATGCACCTATTTTCTTTAATATATAGTACTCAAATTATATCATGCTTTGTCATGATTCAAAAAAGATAATCATAATAACAAAAAAGACTGAATTTTGCATTTAGCAAAAT
The DNA here is from genome assembly GCF_056781915.1 of Dellaglioa sp. CoH-57-MRSF-21. Next base: position 3,497 of record NZ_JBXAXU010000006.1, read on the forward strand.
CAGTCTTTTAAAATTTAATTAAATTTTAAGGAAACGACGCATTGAAACGAACGATCCTAAAGCACCAATAATTATCCCGATTGACACTAATAATAAATCAATTTCTGCCAAGAAAGTTCCTGGTGTTAATAATTGATAACTAGTTGATGCCAACGAAACTTGTAAACCGTTATAAATCCAAATATAGCCAAAATCAACTAAAATAATTGGAATGATAGCACCTAAAAGCCCAGTCCATGCACCTTCAAGTAAAAACGGCCATCTGATAAATCCATTCGTCGCACCTACTAGACGCATAATTCCAATCTCATTTCTTCGAGATAAAATTGTGATTCTAATCGTGTTAGAAATTAAGAATACTGCAACAAAGAGGAGTAAAGCACTAATAATCATACCCCATTTTTGGATATTACCAACTACTTTAAATAGTTTTTTAGCAGATGTGCCCCCAAAACTAGCATCATTTACATAATCTAAACTTTTAGCACGTTTTGCAATTTGCTCAGTTTGTTTTGGTTTTTTAGTTTGAACATCAAATGTATCATATAGTGGATTATCATCCCCACCAAATAACTTAAATTCATTACCATAACTACCAACAACTTGTTGTAATTGCTCCTTTTTACTTGAAAAAGTAACTTTTTTAACTTCTGAATAACTTTCAAGTTTCTTTTTCAAATCAGCCTGTTGATTCTTTGTTGTCTTTCGTTCAACAAACACTCTGACTTGAACATCGTTCTCAACATCAGATGCTAATTTATTTACGTTCATTAAGATTGAAAGTAACACCCCAACCAAAATTAACGTTACAGTAACAGCACTAATAGCAGCAACAGACATCCATCCATTACGACGTAAACTCTTAATACTTTCACCAAAATGACGCCTAAACGTTCTCATTTTCATAACCGTATTTTCCTCCTTCTTCATCTCGGGCAATACGGCCATCTTCAATAGCCAACAAACGATGTGGATATTTGTTCACAATAATACTATTATGAGTTGCCATGATAACTGTTGTCCCTTGTTCATTAACTTTTTCTAAAATTGACATAATATCATCTGACGTTTCAGGGTCTAAATTCCCCGTTGGTTCATCAGCAATTAAGACTTCTGGTTTATTTGCAACTGCACGTGCAATCGCAATTCTTTGTTGTTCACCACCAGATAATTCTTCCGGAAATTTATCCGCCTTGTCAGACAAATCAACAAGATCTAGCACGTAATCAACACGTTCTTTAATTTCTGCAGGTTCTTTTTCAATAACTTCTAACGCGTATGCAATATTTTCAAAAATTGTTAAACGAGGTAATAATTTGAAATCTTGGAATACAATTCCTAAATCTCTTCGTAAAAATGGTACTTCTTTTGGTTTCATCGTTTCTAAATGAAAATCATTTACTGTGATTTCACCAGATGTTGCTTGTTCTTCATGGTACATCATTTTTATAAATGTCGACTTTCCGGCACCACTAGGTCCAACCACATATACGAATTCACCTTGGTCAATTCGAAGATTAATATCATTGCTTGCAATAATATCATCAGAATATTGTTTAAATACATTTTTAAATTCTATCAAACAGTGAATCCTCCTGTGTCTATTTTCATAACATTTTCATTATAGCATGATTATTTACCTTTATATTGCAGTAGTCTTACAATTAAGTTTCATTTTTTAACTTGGATTTTCATTTTTTAATTTCCACTGTAAATAAGCATTAATAAATCCATCTATATCACCGTCCATTACCGCTTGAACATTACCAGTCTCAAAATCGGAACGATGATCCTTAACCATTGAGTATGGGTGGAACACATATGATCGAATCTGCGACCCCCATCCAATATCCATTTGTTCACCTTGAATGGCAGCACGTTCTTTTTCTTTTGCTTCCATTTCAAGTTGATATAACTTAGATTTCATCATACTTTCAGCCGTTGCCCTATTTTGAAATTGTGACCGCTGCGCTTGGCTCGAAGTTACTATCCCTGTTGGAATATGAATTAATCTAACTGCTGAAGATGTTTTATTAATATGTTGTCCACCAGCTCCGGATGATCTAAATACTTCCATTCTGATATCATCTTGATTTAATTCTATTTCGACTGAATCATCCAACTCTGGCATCACATCAACAGATGCAAAAGACGTGTGGCGTCGACCAGCAGCATCAAAAGGTGAAATACGAACTAATCGATGCACCCCTTTTTCACTCTTAAGATAACCATACGCGTTTACTCCCTTAATAAGAAGCGTCACACTTTTCAATCCCGCTTCATCGCCAGATTGATAATCTACTGTTTCGACGATTAGCCCACTTTTTTCAGCCCATCTCGTATACATTCTAAGTAACATTAATCCCCAATCCTGAGATTCGGTACCTCCTGCACCTGGATGGATTTCTAAAATAGCATTTCTGCTATCATAAGGTTCATTCAATAATAATCGTAATTGATACTTGTCGAGTGCTTTTTTTGTCTCGTTAAACAAGTCATCAAATTCTATTAGCATATCATTATCATTTTCTTCTTGTAATAATTCAAGCATGACTTGTAATTCTGATACCTTACTCTCTAAATCATGAAACGCATCATATTTACCTTTTAATTGATTGTTTTCGTCAATAACTTTTTGTGCTTCTTCTTGGTGATTCCAAAAATCTGGGTTAGCCATTCGTTCTTCATTTTCAGAAATACGTTCATTCAGCGTCTCTAAGTCAAAGAGACCCCCTGAAGTTAGTTATTTTTTGTTCCATTTCATTAATTTGTTTCCTATAATCGCTTAATTCCATCAATTTTCTCCTTAATTTACTAAAAAGAGTCACCTTCAAACTCTATCGAATTCGGAAGTGACTCTTTAATAATGTTCTCTGATTAACTTTTTGATTAACGTTTAATATTTTGTCTGATTTCAGCTTTCATAAATAAACGTGTCACTTCAAATTCTATTGCTCCAACGACTTCTTCGAACATTCTAAATCCATCTGATTGGTATTCAACTAGAGGGTTTAATTGTCCGTAGCCACGTAGTCCAATAGACTGACGAAGTTGATCCATTGCATCAATATGCGCTGTCCATTTATCATCAACAACACGTAACACAACCACTTTTTCAAATTCAAGCATTTGTGCTGCATCAACTAATTGATCTTCTTTAATTTCATAGTTCTTTTCAGCGCGGTCGACCAAGTAGGCTTCGATTTGGTTAGCATCTTTACCTTCTAAATCTGCCAATGAGATACTGTCTTCATTAACCATTGAAGAGACAGCAAAATCTACAATAGCTTGTAAATTCCATTCATTTTGGTCACCTTGCGTGTGCATCTGAACAATATGATTAACAGTACGTTGTATCATAGGCATAATAACAGGTTTTAATGTTTTTTCTTCCATAATAATTTGTTGTCTCTGGTTATAAATAACCTCACGTTGTTCACGCATAACATCATCATATTGTAAAACATTTTTACGTGTATCATAGTTATTACCTTCGACACGTTTTTGTGCTGATTCAACTTGTTTTGTAATCATACGACTTTGGATAACAGCGTCATCTTCAGTAATGTTCATACGTTCTAAGAAGCTCTTAATACGTTCTGAACCGAATCGTAACATCAAATCATCTTCCAAAGAAAGATAGAATTGTGTCATCCCATCATCCCCTTGACGGCCAGCACGGCCACGAAGTTGATTATCAATACGACGAGATTCATGGCGTTCTGTACCAATAACAGCTAATCCACCAATTTCTTTAACGCCAGGGCCTAATTTAATATCAGTTCCACGTCCGGCCATATTCGTAGCTATGGTAACAGCACCACGTTGTCCAGCATTTAAAATGATTTCAGCTTCACGTTCATGATTTTTAGCATTTAAGACAGCATGTGGAATTTCAGCATCATCTAACATTTGTGCCAATAATTCTGACGTTTCAACTGCTACAGTACCAATCAACATAGGTTGACCAGCTTCATGGCGTTCTTTGATATCAGCAATGACAGCTTTAAATTTGCTATTTAAAGATGGATACAATAAATCTGCTTTATCATCACGAATAATAGGTTTATTCGTTGGAATTTGAACAACTTCCATATTATAAATTTCACGGAATTCTTCTTCTTCAGTTTTAGCAGTACCCGTCATACCAGATAATTTCTTGTACATTCTAAAGAAATTTTGGTAAGTGATGTTAGCCATTGTTTTAGTTTCGTCTTCAATTTCAACATGTTCTTTAGCCTCGATAGCTTGATGAACACCATCAGAATAACGACGACCTTCCATAATACGACCAGTAAATTGATCAACAATCATAACTTCACCATCTTGTACAACATAATCTTTATCACGTAGCATAACAAAATTAGCCCGTAATGCATTATCCAAATGATGAGTCAAAATTGTATTATCTGTATCATATAAATTATCTAGTCCAAAATATTTTTCACCTTTACGAATTCCTTCTTCGGTTAATGAAATTGATTTTGATTCAAGATCAATTTTATAGTCTTCTTCTTCAGTTAACGTTTTAACAAAACGATCTGCACGAACATACATGGCAGTCGTCTTTTCAGCTTGACCAGAAATAATCAACGGTGTTCTAGCTTCATCAATCAAAATTGAATCAACTTCATCGACGATAACATAGTTTAAAGGTCTTTGAACCATATCTTCACGATAAACAACCATGTTATCACGTAAGTAATCAAAGCCTAATTCACTATTTGTTGAATAGGTAATATCAGCTGCGTAGGCTTCGCGCTTTTCTTCAGCTGTTTTTTCGTTAATATTCAATCCGACAGTTAAACCTAACCATGAATATAATTCGCCCATTTCTGTTGCATCACGGCTTGATAAATATTCATTAACAGTAACAACATGAACACCTAGACCTGAAATTGCATTTAAATAAACGGGCATAGTAGCTGTTAAAGTTTTACCTTCACCAGTTTTCATCTCCGCAATATCACCATTATTTAAAACCATTCCACCAATCATTTGCACACGGAATGGGTATAGTCCTAACACACGTTTTGCGGCTTCTCGTACCACTGCAAATGCTTCTGGTAAAAGATCATCAAGCGTTTCACCTTCTTGATATCTTGCTTTAAAAGCAGGTGTTTTAGCTTTTAGTTCATCATCAGATAATAAAGCCATCTCGTCGGCCATATTTTCAATATTATCGGCTATTTTGCCTAGTTTTCTTAATTCACGATTATCACTTTCAACCCATTGTCTTAATACATTTGCCATTTAGCTTTTCCCCTTATATATCAAACACATTTATTGAATTATTTTTAATTATAATATCATTTTTTATAGTATCACTAAATCAATAAATTTTAAACTAAAATAACAAAAAAGCCCTGAGTAGTTAACTTACTCAACAGGCTTTTCAAGGTTAGTTTAATCTTCAGCTTCAATTAAACCATAGCGACCATCTTTACGTTTGTAAACAATGTTAATACCCTCTGTATCAGCATCTTCGTAAATAAAGAAGTTATGGCTCAACATATCCATTTGTAAAATAGCTTCTTCACTATTCATTGGTTTTAAAGAAACATGCTTTGTCCGAACAACATCAAATTTGCTTACTTCATCAATAGAATCTGATTCTTCATCAGCAATTTCATTACGAATTTCAATATCTTTAATTCCCTTGCCTCTTGATTGGCGATTAATTTTAGTTTTATATTTGCGAATTTGACGTTCTAATTTATCAGTCACAAGATCAACACTTGAAAGTAAATCTTGTGATGTTTCTTCAGCTCGAAGGACGAGAGAAGGCATCGGAACTGTCACTTCAACTTTGGCCGTTTTATCTGAATAAACTTTTAAATTAACATGGGCCGTTGAATTAGATGTATCAGTAAAGTATTTTTCTAATTTAAATAATTTCTTTTCAACATAATCTCTAGTAACATCTGTAACTTCAACATTTTCACCGCGAATATTGTATTTTAACATAATAAACTCTCCCTTCAATCTACAGCAGGTAACGAAACTATTAATTACCTTACCGCTTGATTTAATTATAAGCGAATAGACTTAAATTTACAAATGATATCCCTTAACAAATCTATTTAAAACGCCATTGTAATCGTTAACAGTCATTTTAACTTTTGCTTAAATATATCATACTAATTTATTTAAAAATTGTACCTATTGTTCATTATCTTGCAAGGGTAATACTCTTAATGCTTTTAGCATTTTGTGCTAACAAAATATGGGCATAAAATAGTGTTCGGCCGGTAGTATAAATATCATCCACAATCAAAACAACTTTATCCGATAAATCTGGGCAATCTGGACTAAGTTCAAACGGTTGAATTAATTCAAGCCTTTGTTGCCTATTTTTATGCGATTGTTTTTCTTTAACCGTATTATTTCGCACTAAAAAATGATCATGCTTAATATCTAAAAGACCACAGACTTGATTAAATCCTCGATTATTTAACGTTTCAGAATCAACAGGTATCACCACGAGGTAATCAAAATCAATTGTTTCTATTTTGTGCTTTAATTGTACTTGAAAAATAGTTCTCAGCTGATAATCACCATTAAACTTATAATTTTTAATGATATCTTTCATAAAATCATTATAAATGTACAACGCTTGATTCTGAAAATTTAAATTAGGATAAATAAGTTGCCATTTCTTACAATCCGCACATAATTGTGGCCTATTTTGTTCTCGACCGCATCCTCTACAGGCTAACTGAGTATTAATCAATCGTAACTGCTCCTGGCATCTCTTACAAACTATCTTTTTTTCATAAGGTTTAGTCGATAATATAAATGCTAGCGTTAATTTTTGACTAAATGTATTATGACAAATCTGACAGTTTCTCATATCTTTAATTTCCTTGCTTTACGATTCATCGTTTTTATTTGTCCAACTGCCTTTTTTATTGAAATCGTGTAGTCACAACATAAAAAGATAACGTCACCAAACGGACGATTGACATTACGTCCCACTCTGCCAGCAATCTGAACTAACGCTGCCGTTGAAAAAGTTTTATCATCTGCACCCAGAACAAAAACATCCAGATTAGCAAATGTCACACCACGTTCTAAAATTGTTGTTGTGATTAGATACCGTAGTTCGCCTGTTCTAATTGCCTTAACTTTATCTAGTCTATCTGGATCTTCAGAATAAACAGTGTCCCCCTTTAAATTAGGAAACTTCTTTTTAAATGCTTCCATTACTGGTTCCAATAACCAAATTTTCGGCACAAAAATTAAAAATGGATCCTTACGTTTTAGCCACTCTGTCATTTTCAGTGTTAATTTTTTGGGTAAACGTCCTTTTTTTAAATTCTTTTCCCACGCTTTTTCAAATTTAATTTTAATTTCAGGCAATAATTGACCATGAAAGCGTATTGGTAAATAACTAACCGTTAATTGTTTTAAGCGAACCTCCTTTAACAGATCCTCACTTGGGGTTGCCGTTAAAAATAAACTTGCCCCTTTTTGTTTAGTTGCTTGTGTTGTTGCTTGAAGCAGTAATTGATTCTGTGCATATGGAAAGGCATCTACCTCATCAACTATCATAACGTCAAACGCTTTATGAAATCTTAACAATTGATGTGTTGTACAGATGACTAGTTGGGTATAACGGTATGGTTCCGTTGTCTTTCCGTGCAGCAAACAAATATCAATATTTTGAAATGCTGCCTGCAATCTCGGAAATAATTCAATACAAACATCGACCCGTGGTGATGCTAAACAGATGCGCTTACCATCCATAATAGCAGCTTCAATACCTTTGAATAGCATTTCTGTTTTACCAGCGCCGGTTACCGCCCACAGTAAATGCCGGGCACCCGAATTTTTAAAAATTTGTTTCACTTCATTAGCACATATTTCTTGGCTAGTCGTTAATTCTCCATTCCACGTCAATGGACTCCCTTTTTGAGTTGAAAACAAGTTGGGTTCAGGTATAGTATAAAGTGTAGTCGTAGTTGAAATACGTCCTAATATCATACAGTATGAACAATAGTACCGGTCACCTTGTAATTTATTTTCCTTTAAATTAAGTTGTGAAAGGCATCTGCGACAGATTAATTGTTTATCTTCAATACTAATTCCTGGGTACGACGTAAGTTCATCTAAATTAATAGTTTCGTCAATTTCTGAATCAGTTATTAAACGACCATACAAACTTGAAAGTGTCATTCTCCTCAATCCCTTCAATAAGTTTAAATACGCAAAGGAACCTTAATTATGTCAAAAAATTATTTAACAATTAAAGAATCTGGTTTAGCCACATTAATTGAAAAGAAGTCTTCCTTCATTTGTCGTGTCACTCGAATCGCGACAGAATCTGATGCAGTTGCTTTTATTGAATCAGTCAAGAAATTAGAACCTAAAGCAAGACATCACTGTTTTGCATACACATTTGGTACTGAGTCTGAAATCCAACGTCAAAGCGATGATGGTGAACCCTCTGGAACGGCTGGTGTTCCCATTCTAGAAGTTATTAAAAAAAATCAGCTTAAAAATATTTGTATCGTTGTTAGTCGAAAGTTTGGTGGTATTAAGCTAGGTGCTGGTGGTTTAATCCGTGCTTATAGTAATGCTGCTTCGCAGACGATTGAACAAATTGGTATCGTTGAACGTATTTTACAAACCGAACTTATTTGCCAAATTGCTTACCAAAATGTTGGAAAACTTGAAAATTATCTTGAAAAAAATTCAATTATAATCCAACACACAACCTATCTTGAAACAGTAGAAATAACTTTAGCAGTTGATAAAAATTTGATATTAACCTTACAAGATCAACTAATCAACCTACTCAATAACCAAATAACTTTTAAATTAGGCCAAGATTTATATAATGAAATTCAAGTTAAGTAAAAAGGATGCCCAATTACTGGACATCCTTTTTACTATCTATTTTTTTGAAGTCATCGTTTTAACAATTCTTTTAATCCAATTTAGCAGTGGCTTTCGTTTAGATCCAACTAATCCGATGGACTCTACGAATAGTTCTAGTCCCACTAATGTCGCAACTGACATTAGTATTGAACCCCAAATTGATGATATTGGATAAAGTAATGAAATAAATGAAAAAATTAACGCAATGCCATATATAACTAATACTGTCTGTCGATGCGTTAACCCCATTTGCATCAAACGATGATGTAAATGATGTTTGTCTGCTTGAGAGATAGGCTTTTTATTTAAAATCCGGCGTAACATTGCATAAACAGTATCCGTAATTGGTACACCCAATATTAAAACAGGCACAATAATAGAAATAAAAGTTGCATTTTTAAGTCCAGATAAAGAGAATACTGAAATCATAAATCCAATAAATAACGCGCCTGTATCCCCTAAGTAGATTCTAGCTGGAAAGAAATTATATGGCAAAAATCCAATCAGAGCAGCAACCAGCGTAAACATCATAATTGCAATATAACTATTTGTATTAACTAAAAAGAAATAGCCTACCAAACCACTTGTAAATAAATCAATAATGGAAACCCCAGTTGCTAAGCCATCTAATCCGTCTATTAAATTAATAGCATTTGTAATAGCTAAAATCCAAATAATTGTAATAGGGAAACTCATCCATCCTAAATTAATAATACCAAAATAAGGTAAAGTGAATGTCGTCATTCGCATATTTGAAAAAAAGTAGACGATCAAGGCGGCAACTGTGATGCCAAACATCTTTTGGCGTGGTTTTAATTCAAACTTATCATCTAAAACACCGGTGATAATAATTACCAATTCAGCAACAAACAGTGTCACTAACATTTTTATTGGATATTGATTTTTTAAAATAAAAAAATTCGTAAAGTTAAAAGCTATAAAAATGGCTAATCCACCCATTGTAGGCATTGAAACCTTATTTACTCGTCTATTATTTGGAACATCGACTGCTCCAATTTTAATTGAAAATAGTCTAATAACGGGAGTTAGCAACGCGGAGATAAGCGCTGTTGCGAAAAATGCTACGATAATTGGAAACATTTTGATATCTCTCCTTAAAAATATTCTGTCATAGTAGTCTTAACTATACCACGTTGTTAAATAAATACAAAAAAAGTATCAATTAAATTTAATTGATACTTTTCAATGTTTATTTTTTCAAATGATAATTATATGTTGCAACAATAATATTCTCGCGAGAATTTAAGACCGTTCTCAATCTTAAACTCGTTTGATTATGAAGAATATTTTGCCATGGTTTTCTTGGAACAAACTGTGGTACTAAGACTGTCGTTGTGAAGTTACGAGCAGCGGCATTCTTAGCAATAACATCTGTAAATTTCACAACAGGTGAAGCAATTGAACGATATGACGAATGTAAATCAACAAAACGAACACCAGGGAAACGTTCTTTAAATTCACGTTCCGTTTCATGTTCTTTTTCCGGATTTGTATCGAAAGAAACGTGCATTGCAATTACGTAGTCACCAATTGAACGTGCATAATTAATTGCACCCGTTGTAACATGCGTTACAGAACTAACTAACACGATAACTGTGGAGCCATCGTAATCATGAATTTCTGCTTCTTCTGTTAAACGTAATTGTTCGGCAACTTTATTGTAATGATCATTTATTTTATAGAATATAATATACATAACTGGCATGATAATAAAGAATGGCCATACTGTTGATAAGCGATATCTAAAGAGAATCAACAAAATACTAAATGAGATAAAGGCCCCTAAGAAATTGTAAAAGGCTTTCATAATCCAACCTTTTGGGCGATCATGATACCATTTTACAATCATCCCTGTCTGAGACAACGTAAACGGAATAAACACACCTACCGCATATAATGGAATTAATAATGACGTTGATCCATTAAATATAAATGTTAAAATAATTGATCCGGCCGCTAACGTGATAATTCCGTTAGAGTAGCCTAATCGATCACCTTTATCCATATACAAATGAGGCATAAATTTATCTTTAGCTAAATTAAACGCTAAAATTGGAAATGCCGAGAAACCTGTATTTGCAGCTAATACTAAAATCAATACTGTTGAAAATTGGAAAACGTAATACAAAATACCTTGTCCAAATGTTGTTTGTGCAATTTGTGAAAGAACAGTTACTTTTTCAGTAGGAATAATGCCATACCAATAGTTTAAGAATGTTATTCCACCAAAGAAGACTGCCAAAAGCGTCGCCATAATTGTTAAAGTAGCAGCAGCATTTTTAGCATGTGGTTTTTTGAAGAAAGGCACTGCATTACTAATTGCTTCAACACCAGTTAATGAAGATGATCCCGATGAGAATGCTTTCAAAAGTAAGGCTAGTGTAATTCCAGGAACGGCCGTACCCACAGCAGCTGTTGCGTGGTAAGGTACTTGACCTGTCATAATATTATAACCACCAACTAGTAACATCAATATAATCATAACCACGAAAAGATAAACAGGAATAGTTAAGAATGAAGCTGATTCCCGCAAGCCTCGTAAGTTCATTGCCATTACCAAAATAATAATAACCACTGAGATTGCTACTTGATGTCCATATAACGAAGGTACCGCAGAAATCAATGCCTCAGTCCCTGCGGAAACACTAACCGCTACTGTCAACATATAATCAATTAAAAGCGATCCACCAGAAATTAATCCAGCATTTTTACCTAAGTTTTTACTTGAGACAACATACGCGCCTCCACCCTTAGGATAAGCATGGATAATTTGGCGATACGAAATTGTAATTGAAGCCAATAAAACTAAGACTAACAATGCAATTGGTAATGAATACCAGATTGCCATTGCTGAAAAGCCCACTAAAACGGTAACAATTTGTTCCGTACCATACGCCACAGATGAGAGTGCATCTGACGATAAGAGCGCTAATGCCTTAAATTTTGATAATTGTTGATCTCCTTCTTCAGAAGATTTTAATGGCTTCCCAATTAAAAGTCTCTTTAAATAACGACGCATTTCTCTTTACCCCTTATGTTCTATATTTAAAAATCCATTCATAAATGATGCCAAAACAGCGCATTTATTTTACTGAATAGTTATTTTAATTACTAATTTCTATTCACCGAATTCACTCTATTTTACTCGTTTATTTTTAAATATACAATACTGCAAACAAACTTTATTTTCAGCATAAAAAAAGAGCTACTAATCCCAGAATAACACGGATTAATAGCTCTTAAATTTTCATCATTTTTTATGACAAATGGGTTACATCATACCGCCCATACCACCAGGCATTTGTTGTGGATCAGCTGCAGATACTGGTTCTGGTTTATCTGCAACAACTGCTTCAGTTGTTAATAATAAGGCTGAGACACTAGCTGCATTTTGCAATGCTGAGCGTGTCACTTTAGTTGGATCAACAATCCCAACTTCAATCATATCTTGCCATTCATTTGTTGCTGCGTTAAAACCAATACCAGGTTTTTCTGATTTTAGTTTTTCAACAATAACTGAACCCTCAAGTCCAGCATTCTTTGCAATTTGGCGTACTGGTTCTTCCAAAGCACGTTGAACAATCTTGATACCCGTTAATTCATCGCCAACTGCTTCAAGTGCAGCAACTTTACTAATAACGTTAACAAATGCAGTACCACCACCGGCAACGAATCCTTCTTCGACAGCAGCGCGTGTCGCATTCAAAGCATCTTCAATACGGTATTTGCGTTCTTTTAATTCTGTTTCAGTTGCAGCACCAACTTTGATGACAGCAACCCCACCAGATAATTTTGCCAAACGTTCTTGTAATTTTTCACGATCAAATTCAGACGTCGTTTCATCGATTTGTTTTTTAATCAAACCAACACGTTCTGTAATTTTAGCTTTATCACCAGAACCTTCAACAATAACTGTGTTTTCTTTTGTAATATTAACTTTACCAGCTGAACCTAATTGTTCAATTGTTGTATCCTTCAATTGTAAACCAAGTTCATCAGTAATCACTGTTGCACCAGTAACGATGGCAATATCTTCAAGCATCGCTTTACGACGATCACCAAATCCAGGTGCTTTGACTGCAACAACGTTAAATGTACCACGAATTTTATTCAATACTAATGTTGGTAAAGCTTCCCCATCAACATCATCGGCGATGATTAACAATGGGCGACCTTGTTCCACAATAGATTGTAATAATGGTAAGACTTCTTGAATATTAGAAATTTTCTTATCCGTTACTAAAATATATGGTGTCTCTAAGTTAGCTTCCATTTTATCGTTATCAGTTACCATATATTGTGACAAGTAACCTCGATCAAATTGCATCCCTTCAACGACATCTAATGATGTATCGATGCTTTTTGATTCTTCAATTGTAATAACGCCATCATTACCAACTTTTTCCATAGCGTCAGCAATTAAAGCACCAATTTCTTCATTAGCTGAAGATACAGAAGCAATTTGAGCAATATCTTCTTTTGTTTCAACTTTGTGTGATAATTCATGTAATTCAGCAACGGCTGCTTTTGTAGCAGTTTCGATACCACGACGAATCCCAACAGGGTTAGCACCTGCTGTCACATTCTTCATACCTTCAGTGACGATAGCTTGTGTTAAAACAGTAGCAGTTGTCGTTCCATCACCAGCTATATCATTCGTTTTTGAAGCAACTTCTGATACTAATTTAGCACCCATATTTTCAAAATGGTCTTCTAATTCAATCGCACGAGCAATTGTTACACCATCATTTGTAATAATTGGTGAGCCATATGATTCTTCTAAAACAACATTACGGCCTTTTGGTCCTAAAGTTGATTTAACGGTATTGGCTAATTGGTCAACACCTCTAAGCATTGCTGAACGAGCATCTTCAGAAAATTTTAATTCCTTTGACATAATTAATCCACCTCATCTTTAATTTAAATTTATATTAGTCTACTGTTGCAACGATATCTTTTTCATGAACAATTAAGTAGTCTTTACCTTCGAATGAAACTTCTGAGCCAGCATACTTATCAAATAAAACGGTCTCTCCAACGTTAACAGCAACAGCAATTTTTTCACCGTTATCCATCGTACGGCCATCACCAACTGCAACAATTTTTCCTGTTTGTGGTTTTTCTTGTACGTTACTTGCTAAGACGATCCCGCCTACTGTTGTTTCTTCTTCTTTTGTTACTTCTAAAATAACACGATCTGCTAATGGTTTTAACACGTTCTATCCCTCCAACACTTTTATTTAGCACTCTATCTTCCTAAGTGCTAATCACAAAATTAACTATAATCAATTTTTCAAACAATTGCAAGCATTTCAGCTCTTATTTAATAGAATTTTTAATATGAATTGAATTCGCTATCTAGTCAATTATGCTATACTTATCATACAAATTTATTCACTAGAAAAATGCACGACTATCTAATTACAGTTAAAGGAGTTCTCATGTCAAAATCAACTAGTAAAAATTCAATCGCTATTTTATTAGGCTACCTCGTTATCTTTATTTTACCAACAATTCTGAATCAACTATTTTCTTTAAAATCAGTTATCTATCCAGTAATGACGGCTGATTATGTTTTAGGAGCAATATTGTTAATTTGGTTAAATCATTACTTCAGTGCTAGAAATACAATAGATGGTTCCTCTAAATGGTCACAAATTATTTCGTGGGGTATTCTTGGATTCGTTCTAACGTTAGTAATCCAAACAGTTATTCAATTAATTTCATTCACCATTTTAAAAACGACCGTACCCTCACAAAATACAAATGAAATTATGACTATTTTTACAAAATATCCTTATTATATGTTGGCAGTCTCACTTGGTGCTCCCATTATGGAGGAACTCGTTTTTAGAAAAGTCTTTTTTGGCAATTTAGCAAGTTTCATATCACCTATTTCTGCCGCAATTCTTTCTAGTTTATTATTTAGTTTGGCACATAATGATGGCCATTTAGCTATCTACTTTTTAATTGGATTACTTTTCTGTTACCTCTACAAACGAACAGGTGACATCAAAACGTCAATGATTGCTCATATTCTTATGAATAGTCTAGTATTAATTATTCAATCGTCACTTTAAAAGAAAGGTGGAATTATTTTGATTCTGTTACAAGTACAACAAGCAGCTCGCTATTTTGGCGCAGATGTTCTTTTTGAAAATGCAAATATGGATATCAAAGACGATGCTAGGATAGCCCTAGTTGGTCGAAATGGTGCTGGAAAATCAACATTAATTAAAATGATTATTGATCAAGAGGCTACTGATGCTGGTCAAATCATTAAACATAAAGGCATGACCATCGGTTACTTAGCACAAACAACAACTGTTACTTCAGAACGTTCGATTTGGGACGAAATGAGTCGTGTTTTTGATTATTTAAAAAAAATGGAAATCCAAATTCATACATTAGAAGCCCAAATTGCTGATCCTAAAAATGCAGAAGATTCTGAAAAATTTGAAAAACTATTATCAACCTATGATCAAGTTTCACATGATTTCAGTGAAAAAAATGGCTATGGTTATGAATCAGAAATCCGTTCTGTTTTACATGGTTTTAGATTTTATGAAGAAGATTTCAATCGCGATATTAGGACTCTCTCTGGTGGTCAAAAAACACGTTTAGCCTTAGCAAAATTACTTTTAGAAAAACGTGATTTATTAATTTTAGATGAACCAACTAACCACTTAGATATTGAGACACTAACTTGGTTAGAAGGCTATTTGAAGACTTATACAGGGGCACTCTTAATTGTCTCTCATGATCGTTACTTCTTAGATAAAATTGTGACAGAAGTTTATGATATGAGCCATAATGAAACGACTCACTACAATGGCAACTACTCCCAATTTATTGTAAAAAAAGAAGCTAATTTAAAACAAGAATGGAAAGTTTTCGAAAAACAACAAGATAAGATTGAAAAACTCGAAGATTTTGTTAATAAAAACATTGTTCGAGCCTCAACAACAAAACGAGCGCAAAGTCGTCGTAAACAACTCGAAAAATTAGATAAACTTGACCGACCAGAAGGTGACGAAAAAGCCCCTCGTTTTAGTTTTAAATCTGCAGATGAGAGTGGTAATATCGTTTTAACTGTTGCCGGGGCAGCTGTTGGTTACGATAATAAAGTGTTATCTGAACCCGTTTCAATTGATTTACATAAGCATCAAGTTCAAGCTATTGTTGGCCCGAATGGTGTGGGAAAATCAACCTTACTTAAAAGTATCTTAGGCCAAATTCCATTTATTCGTGGTGAAGCATTCCTTGGCGCTAATGTTCATGTTGGCTACTACGATCAGGAGCAAAATCAATTAACAGATAAAAATACTGTTTTAGATGAACTCTGGAATGATCATCCTTCAACTCCTGAAACAGATATTCGATCATTATTAGGTGGATTTCTATTTTCTGGGGATGACGTTTTGAAACGTGTCTCAAATTTAAGTGGTGGTGAAAAAGCGCGTCTTGCTTTGACCAAACTTGCAATGGACAAAGATAACTTCCTAATCTTTGATGAACCCACTAACCATTTAGACATTGATAGTAAGGAAGTCCTTGAAAAGGCGATTGCTAACTTTGATGGTACTGTCTTACTTGTTTCTCATGACCGCTACTTCATTAATAAAGTTGCAGAAAGTATTATTGAAGTTTCAAAAGAAGGCTCTACTTACTACATGGGTGATTACGATTATTATGTTGATAAAAAAGAAGAATTAGAAGCTATCGCAGCCGAAAAAATGGCACTTGAAATTGCCTCATCTTCAGAAGTCCCTGAAGTTAAACCAACAACTAATTATCAACAAAATAAAGAAACGCAAAAGGAACAACGTAAATTAACACGTGAAATTGATCGTTTAGAATCTGAATTAAGTGAATTAGAAATTCATCAAACAGAACTTGAAGAAAAAATGTCTCAACCTACTATTTTTAGTGATGCAGATAAACTTCAGGAACTACAAACTGAACTACAATCTATTCAAACTGCAATAGAGACTGCAGAAACTAATTGGGAAGAAGCTAGCTTAGCTTTAGAATAAGCTAGCTTTTTTTTTTTTATTTATTGACATTTAAAGAATGAAAGCCTATTCTTTTGTTGTAATCTAAAAATAAAATATAAGTACACTAGGGGTGTTCTTTAGAAGAACTGAGATAGGTTTTTTCAACCTAATCCCTTCGAACCTGTAAGCCAAAACTTGCGTAGGAAAGTGTGAAGAAGGACCCCACTCTACAATTTTTTTGTCAAAGAGTGGGGTTTTTGTGTACTCAAGAGGAGAAAGTTATGCCATTAGAACTACTCGATAAACTTCGTGAAGAGAACCCAGTAATTTTCAACATTTCTAATTACATCACGGTTCAAGACGTTGCCAATGGACTCAACGCAATTGGCGCTTCCCCTATCATGCCCAGTGCGATTGAAGAAGCAGCCGAAATGTTACAAATTTCTGCTGCTGCCACAATCAATATGGGATCATTTAAAAGTTCAGAATTACCTTACATTGAGAGGGTTAGTCAAATCGCAAACGATTTAGCTATCCCACTTGTGCTAGACCCAGTTGCTGTTGCCATGCCTTACCGACAAAAAGTAATTACAAACTTGCTTGAGCATTTTCATTTTAATTTTATTCGCGGTAATGCTGGTGAAATTGCTGCATTAGCTGGTGTTGAATGGCAAGCAAAAGGTATTGATGCAGGAAATGGTTCTGCAGATTTAGCAGAAATCGCAAAAATTGTAGCCAAACGGTACAATTGTACGGTTGTTCTAAGTGGTCCTACAGACTATATTTCTGATGGAAAGCGTGTTGCAACTGTGACACAGGGAACGTCTCTTTTCCAAACACATGTTGGTTCAGGCGATATGCTTTCAAGTTTAATTGCTGCGTTTGCAGCTGTCTCTAAAGATAATGAGTTTGAAGCAGCAAGAATCGCCTGCCTTATCTTTGCAACAACTGGTGAACTTGTTGCTGATGAGTTAATTACCGAAAAACCAGGTAGTTTTATTGTTAACCTACTTGATAAACTACATTTAATAACGATAAATGAACTTTCTAATCAGATAACGATGAAAGGAGACCTATAATGCCTGATTTTCCACAAGCACTTTCAATTGCTGGATCCGATAGTAGTGGTGGCGCTGGTATGCAAGCTGACTTAAAAACGATGCAAGAACGGCATGTCTATGCTGCAACAGTTCTCGTCGCAATCACTGCACAAAACACACTTGGTGTGCAAGACAGTCTTCCCCTCCCTGCTAAAATTATTAATGAACAATTTGCCTCAATTGCAAATGATTTAGCCATTAAAGCATGCAAAACAGGGATGCTTGCAGATTCAGAACACGTTAAAGTAGTCGTTAAAAATCTGAAAAAATATCAATTTGGTCCCCTAATTGTTGACCCTGTCATGGTTGCAAAAGGCGGTGCCACACTTCTTTCTGAGGATGCTGTTGTTACAATCAAAGAAGAATTAATTCCTTTAGCCACGGTAGTAACCCCGAATATTCCAGAAGCTGAAGTCATAACTGGCTTGACCATTAATTCAAAAGAAGACATGAGTGCAGCTGGAAAAAAGATTAAATTATTAGGTGCAAAAAACGTCATCATTAAAGGCGGACATTATAACTCTGAAAATATCGTAAATGACTTTGTATTATTAGAAGATAACGATTCATTCTGGATGAGCTCGAAACGTATTGATACAATTCGAACTCATGGCACTGGTGATACCCTCTCAGCCTGCATTGCAGCAGAAATTGCCAAAGGACAAGATATTAAAACGGCCATCTTAGTGTCTAAAAAATATGTTGAAGCAACAATTAGCAACGGTATTATCGTTGGACATGGTCACGGGCCATTAAATCATTGGGCATATCGTGAGGTAACGCAAAATGAAGACATTTAATCAATCATGGTTAGCAAGTTACTTCATTGCAGGAACTCAAGACGTCGCCGACAATCAATTACTACCTACTTTAGAACGAGCGTTAAAATCAGGCATTTCTTGTTTCCAATTTAGAGAAAAAAATCTCTTAACCCCTTTAACCCGGATACAAAAAAAGACACTCGCAATTGAATGTCAGAGGTTATGCACAAAATACCAAGTTCCTTTTTTCATTGATGATGATCTACCTTTAGCACTTGAAATTCAAGCAGATGGTATTCACGTTGGCCAAAATGACCAAAAGATTCAAAATGTGATAGATCAATCGGCGGGTCAATTAGCGATTGGCCTTTCTTGTCAAACACTCGATCAAATTAAACAAGCCAATCAATTATCAGGTATCGCTTATATTGGTAGTGGCCCTGTCTTTCCTACAAAATCAAAGTCAGATGCGACTGCGCCTCTCGGAATAGCTGGCTTAAATCAATTACTATCAATTAGTAAACTCCCGATTGTTGCAATTGGTGGTATTTCAGAAAATAATTTAGCCAAACTGGCTACTACAACTGTTTCGGGAGTTGCTGTTATTTCCTTGATTGCTAAAAGTCCGAACATTGAACAAACAGTTCAATCCATAAATCATTATTTTAAATTGGAGGACGATTAAGATGACAGAAACTAAAGAATTACGTGGACAATTTTTACTTTGGCTAGGTGCGGCCATTTCAATTGCCGAAATTATGACGGGCATGTTACTAGCTCCACTTGGCTTTTCTAAAGGTTTCCTTGCAATTCTAATTGGTCATTTAATTGGTTGTGGTCTCTTCTTACTACCTGCTGGTTATATTGGTGCCAAAAAGCATCAGACAGCCATTCAGTCAACTAAAGTTGCTTTTGGCTCAACAGGTGTGCTCTTATTTTCACTTATCAATTTGATTCAACTAATTGGTTGGACCGCTGTTATGATCGTCAACGCAATTTCAGCAATGAATGGTATTTCAAGTTCCTTACTTAATTTTAAAAATTCAATTATTATGGGACTTGTCATAGCTATTTTGATTATCATTTGGTTATTAGTTAGCGAAAATAGTTTGTATCGAATTAATTTAATTGTTGTTAATTTATTAGTTATTGGTGCAGGTATCATGATTTTTTTAATTTTCAAAGTACCCGTTTCACATACTTCCAATGGCTTAAATATGACATTTGGATCAGCTGTTGAATTAAATATCACCATGGCGTTATCTTGGCTACCACTAATAGGTGATTACACAAAATCAACAAAACATCCACTTGCTATGTCTACAGTTAGTTCGTTTAGCTATTTTTTAGGTAGTTTAATCATGTTTACCATTGGCTTACTTTTAACAACTAGAACCGGATTCACTGATTTTACCTCGTTCTTGGCTACATCAGGTTTAGGTATAATCGCATTATTCATTATTATATTTTCAACTGTTACAACCACATTTTTAGATGTTATGTCAGCAACAATTAACGTTCAGAATATACATTCCTTTAAACATATGAAATTGATTAGTATCATTATAGTTGCGCTTGGCTTAGTCATTGCATGGGTAGTTCCTATTGATAATTATCAAAATTTCTTATATTTTATCGCGTCAGTTTTTACACCATTATATGCAATTGTTTTTGTCACTTACTTTATTATGAAAAAAACGTTGCCTTATTGGTTAAATATTATTTGGTGGTTAATTGGCATTATTGCGTACTATCAATTACAACAATTTGATTTTATTTTTGGAACCACAATTATTATTCTATTCGGACTAGGATTACTCGTTTATCTATCCCAATTTATTTTACCAAAAAATTATTTTAGAAATATAAATTAACCATTTACAAAAAAATAGAGATTTAGCGTTCTCCCCAGTGTTAAACAACTGTTTAGCATTACAAGGCGAACTCTAAATCTCTATTTTAATTTTATAATAATTAAACTATCCAATCAAATTCTAAACTAGGATCAGCATTTAAATTTAATCCTGCACGTTGACCTTTAATAAATTCAACATATCCTGCTGCACCAATCATTGCAGCATTATCACCACATAATTTAATGGGCGCCTTCACAAATTCAATATCATTCATTTTCTTCATATCAGATTCAAGTCTTGTACGTAACCCTTTATTAGCTGCCACACCACCGGCTAAAATTAATTGTTTAATATCATACTCATGACAAGCACGTACCGTTTTCTCAGCAAGTACATCAATCACACTTTGTTGAAAGCTTGTTGCTAAATCAGCCCGGTCCAACTCTTCGCCTAATTGATCTGCATGGTGAACTGTATTGATGAAGGCACTTTTCAATCCACTGAAACTAAAGTCATAACTGTCATCTTTGATCATGGCACGCGGAAAATTAAACGTATCTTGTCCAGTATGT
Source organism: Dellaglioa sp. CoH-57-MRSF-21 (assembly GCF_056781915.1). The sequence continues at coordinate 24,687 of NZ_JBXAXU010000006.1, forward strand.
GCAAGTTCATCAATTTCTTTTCCTGATGGATAAGTCATCCCAAGAACACGCCCAACTTTATCATAAGCTTCACCTGCTGCGTCATCACGTGTCTCACCAATAATTTCAAATTGACCTTCTTCAGGCATATAAACTAACTCAGTATGTCCACCCGAAACGAGTAAAGCCATTGATGGATACACTATTTCAGATTCATAGCGCGCTGCAAAAATATGGCCTGCCATATGGTTAACGGGAATTAAAGGCAACTCGTGAGCAAATGCGATAGCTTTAGCAGCAGAAACACCTACTAGTAAAGCACCAACTAATCCTGGTCCATAAGTAACCGCAACAGCATCTAAATCATCATAAGTTACATTTGCTTCTGTCATAGCATCTTTAATACAACTCGTAATTTGTTCAATATGGTGGCGGCTGGCAACTTCAGGTACAACACCACCAAAACGTTTATGACTATTAACTTGCGTTGCAATGATGTTCGACAAAATAAGATGACCGTCTTCGACCACTGCGACACTAGTTTCATCACAACTTGATTCAAATGCTAAAATTAGATTTCTTTCCGTTTTATCCATTGAGACCTCTTTCAACTTAATTCATATTCCTTTATTTTAATTTAAGCAACATATCAACAGCATCTTGCCCATCTTCAACATAATAATTCTCTCGGATACCCACTTTAGTAAATCCTAATTGGTGGTATAGATTTAAAGCCGTCTGGTTATCACGGCGAACCTCTAAACTAACTGTTCTAAATCTCATTAAACGAGCACGCCTTGTAATAGACGTTACCAAAAAGTTTCCCATCCCTCTACCCTGACATTCAGGTAGAACAGCAATATTCGCAATATGTACGTCTCCCGTTATTGCATCCGTTGAACAACCAATAAAGCCTAACATTTTATCTTCCTTACGTAAGACTAAATAAAGTGTTTTGCTTTTTTGGCAAATTTCGCCTTCAAATATTTTTGCACTCCATGGTGATTTACCATCATAAACTGCTTTTTCAATCTCAAGTAGTTCCGGAATATCAGGTACAACAGCACGTGTCATAAAATAACTTTCATTTCTAATTTTAATTCTATGATTCTGAAAAACTAATGTCCTAACAGGTTCATCTGGTCTTAATTCTGGAATAATTTGTTTCACTCGTGCTTTAAATTTTTTCAACATAGGTATTATGATCCTTATCTGAATGGGTTTCTAACCATTGCGTCTCTGCTTGCGTTAATCGTAAATAATTCGGAATAAATGTCTCCTGATTAGCGGGCTCTTTATCTTTACCAATTAATCCCAAAATAAATGCCTGAGGAATATTTAAAAATGAAGCTGGAAACTGTGCCTGATCACCTAAAATATCGATAATTTGTTGTTTAAATAAATCGACATCAGTTCCAACAAAAATTTGTGGTCGGTTACGCTCTTTTAATTCAGTCACCCAAGTCACAAGTTCTCTATGCTGGTCTGGTAATTCATTTACAAGCTCATTATCATTTTTATACAAACCTGAGAATACGTAATTCCTACGTGCGTCAAATAACGGTACAATATCAGAATCACTATTTGTGGAAATACCTGCAGCCAACATTGCTAAACTAGAGACACCAACTAATTCACAATCTAATGTAAATGCTAGTGTTTTAGCTGTGGCAACGCCAATCCTGAGACCAGTAAAAGATCCTGGACCTTGTGCAACCACAATTCGGTCTAGCTCTGCAGGCTTAATACCTGCTAATTTCATGACATCAGAAATTGCTGGCATCAATGTAATACTGTGATTTTTTTTTATATTCGTTGTGATAGTTGCTAATAATGCACTATCTTCTAAAACAGCGACGCTGAGTGGTATATTCGATGTATCAATTGCTAAAATTTTCATTCATATCTTCCTTTATCTCTGCTTTGTTAACATTTTAGCACAAAAATAGTATCACAAATTTTTTCTAAGAGAAAATTAACAAAAAAATAGGACAAATAATTGTCCTATGGTTAATAACTAATTTATTTTGAAAATCCATTTGGATGCGTCTGTTCAAAAGTCCATGCTGTCTTAATGATATCTTCCATATTTTCATACTTAGGAGCCCAACCAAGAATTTCATGTGCTTTTTCACTTGCTGCAATTAAAGTTGAAGGATCACCTGCACGACGTGGTGCAATTTCTGCAGGAATTTCTTTACCTGTTGCACGGCGTGCTGCTTCTAGAATTTCCATATTTGAAAATCCATTAGATGAACCCAAGTTAAAGGCATTACTTTCATTTCCCGCAAGTAAGTAATCTAAGGCGCGAATGTGCGCATCTGCTAAATCAAGAACATGCACGTAATCACGGACGTTTGTACCATCTTTGGTATCATAATCGTCCCCAAAAATTTGTAATTTTTCACGTTCTCCGTTAGCAACTTGTAAAATAATTGGAATTAAATGTGTTTCAGGATTGTGATCTTCACCGATGCTACCATCTGGTTTTGATCCAGCAACATTGAAATAACGTAATGCGACAAACTTAACACCATCTGCAACGTCAGTCCAGTGCATAATTTTTTCCATGGCTAATTTACTTTCACCATATGGATTTGTTGGAATTTGAGGGTCATCTTCATGAATTGGGACAACTTTAGGTTCACCATATGTTGCAGCTGTTGAAGAAAAGACGATTTTTTTAACGCCAACTTCAGTCATGACTTCAAGTAAATGAATCATCCCTGCTGTATTATTGTCAAAATATTTTAATGGTTTTACCATTGATTCACCAACAAGAGATGAAGCTGCAAAATGAATAACTGCTTCAATATCCTCATTTTTGAAAACATTGCGCATAAAATTTTTATCCGCAATATCTCCTTGATAAAATTTTGCCTTTTTATTAACAGCCTCTAAGTGCCCTGTCACTAAATTATCGACAACAACAACATCACGACTATTTTCTACTAATTGATCAACAGTATGTGAACCAATGTAACCTGCGCCACCCAAAACTAAAATTGACATTTAAATTCCTCCAAATAGTTTATTTTCTTTATTATAACTTATTTTAGTAAATTTATCAGTGATTCACCCTTCTTTAGCAAATAAATAGACGACGAAAATAAATTCGCCGTCTGGTTAATTTCTATAAGTCACCCGTTAAAAATTGTGCTTGGCCCATGCCAAAGCTCCAATCTTCATCAGTATTAGTTGTTAAATTAATCATTAAATCTTCTGGTCTCAATCCAACTTTTGTTTGTAACTGTTGCATTAACTGTTGATAGAAGGTTTCTTTTTGCTCTGTCGTTCTTGGTCGCGTTGTTAAACTAAAGACCAATACTTCTTTTGTTCGCATAAATCCAAGCCCAGTATCTAAAATTTGCATTTCATTTATTGGATGTTGAGTGACAATTTGATATCTGTCACTAACTGGTGCGCCAAATGAATTAAGCATTACATCATAAGCAATATCTAAAATTTCTTTTATTTGGCCTTCAGAACGGCCTTCAATCATATCAATTTTCATCAATGGCATAGATTGAATCCTCCTATAATCGTTTACCTAATCTTTGGATTTGTTTATTATTACCAACCATATATAACAAAATAATTTGAATTGGAATTAAAATTAAATCTTTGATAGCACGTGCATAGATAATTGTCCAAGGTGACTGGTACATTAATACTAGCCAGAATGTATTTAACAATAAATCAATAACAACGACATTGATTAATACGGCAATAATAATTCGCGGTAACGTAAATGGTTTTTTATAAAATACAAGTCCATAGAAAAACGCACCTAAGAAAGCAGATAGCGAGAATCCCCAGAAAAATGTACCTCCTTTACTGAATAATACTGTTCCAAGTAAATCCGATAAAACAGAACCAATACCACCCAGTAATGGGCCAAACCACGCCGCTAATAGATAAGTCGCAATAAAAGTGAAACTTATCCGTAACGTCAATACCTGATACGATAATAAATTAGTTAGAATAATTTGACCAGCCAATAATAGACCCATCACCGCTATATTCTTTGCGGTTAACCTCTTTGTTAAATTTTCCATGATTCAGACATCTCCTCGTTGGAGTTGCCACATTGTGGTATGCGGCGAATGCGAAAACACAACCGCAGCTATCGCTAGCCTTCGTCCAAAAGACACATTCCGTCCTTTTGGCACTTAACGCTGTATTCTCTACCCCGAAATTTTGTATTTTACTACTTGTGTAGTATACCACTAAAAAGAAAATAACTTTGGGTGTTTCTTTTTAATTTATTTTCTTTTCACGAATCATAAAAATTAGTCCCATAAGTAATCCTAACGCAGCAGGAACTATCCAACTTAAGCCAATATTAAACAGTGGTAAATAATGATTTGCAAATGCTAACATATTTTTAGCAAAAGCTAAATTTTTAATTGAAATTGGCATCGCGTTTAGTCCATCAAAAATGGCACTAAAAAGCGTTAAAACGGTTAACCATTTGTAGATAATGCTGACTTTTAAGTCATACTTATTTAAAGTAGGTTCTAAACAGGCAGCAATCATCAATACAATAGCAAGTGGGTAAAGCAACATCAAAACTGGTGTTGATAATGTAATTAATTGATCTAACCCAACGTTGGCAATTAAACAACTAATCACACAACCAAGTGTTAAATACAATTTATAGCTACCATGACCAATAATTTCAACACATGTTTTAGCACATGCGCTAGTCACGCCAATTGCCGTTTTAATACAAGCAACAACAATAATTGCAGCAAGAAAGAAACTTCCGAATTGTCCAAAATAACGTTGAGCAACTTGAGCTAAAATAGCACCACCATTACCAGAATGTGGAAATACACCCAGACTCGTTGCCCCAAGATAGGCCAAGCATGTATAGATGATTCCCATCAAAATAACACTGATACTACCAGAATAGATAATCCCTTTAGTAATTGATTTAGGATTCGTAATACCTAAATCTTTAATTGTATCCACAATGATAATACCAAAAGCCAAACCAGCGAGTGCATCCATAGTGTAATATCCTTGCCCAAAAGCAGACATAAAAGCACCATTCTTGTAAGAACTTGTTGCGGGGAAATCTGAAAAATTACCCATTGGCTTAATAAATACAAATAACAATAAAATAGCCAACGCACATAAAAATATGGGATTTAAATACTTACCAACATAGACTAATATCTTGGTTGGTTTAACTGCCAAAAGCCAAACTATTGTGAAGAATAAAATTGAAAATAATAATAGCCATACTGAATGTTGGCTGGCTTTAATATGTGGTGCAATTCCAATTTCAAACGGAATAGTTGCTGATCTTGGACCTGCAAATAGCGGTCCAATAGTTAGGTAGAGCAACATTGTGAAAATTATGCCATACGTTCGATTAACCTTAGAGGCTAAATCGAAAACTCCCCTACTTTTAGACAATCCAATAGCAATTACACCTAAAAAAGGTAACCCAACACCAGCAATTAGAAAGCCTAAATTACCTATCCACAGGTTTTGTCCGGATTGTTGACCTACAAAGACTGGAAAAATTAAATTTCCCGCGCCAAAAAATAAACCGAATAACATTGAGCTAATAAATAAATACTCATTCTTACTTAATTGTTTTTCTTTCATTCTCATAACCACCTTATCTGTTCATATACAGTAACAAATTCATAGTCAAAGTACAATATAATATGTATAATCTAAGTGTCAGCAAGGAGGAAAATATGAAAAAAATATTAATTTTACACACTGGTGGTACAATCGCCATGTCTGAAAATCAAGAAACAGGCGCAGTTGCACCTGGTGCAGAAAACCCTTTAAACCAAGTTGAAAATCCATTTGGTGATCGTTTCGATTTAATCACTGAAAATATTTTTAACTTACCATCCCCACATATTGGCCCCATAGAGATGCTAATTATTCAAAAAAGAATTATGCGTGCATCCGCGGAAGCGATTGATGGTATTGTTATTACTCACGGTACGGATACATTAGAAGAAACTGCTTATTTTTTAGATCTTACATTACCGAACCATCTACCTGTCGTTTTAACAGGTGCTATGCGTTCCGCAAATGAAATAGGCTCAGATGGCTTACACAATTTTCAAACAGCCATCTTAACTGCAGCAAGTGATGATGCAGTTGATAAAGGTGTCTTAGTTGTTATGAATGATGAAATTCATACAGCACGCTATGTAACAAAAACACATACAACAAATGTCGCAACTTTTAGAACACCAACGTTTGGCCCAATTGGTAGTATCGCTAAAGATAACGTGACCTTTTTTGCCGAATTGCTAAGCCAGACTTGCTTAGCAATCGACAAAGTTGTTGATCATGTTTATTTAATTAAGGCTTATGCTGGAATGGATGCTGATTTACTTGGTTTTCTTAATAATGACCAAACGAACGGTATTGTCATTGAAGCTCTTGGTGCAGGAAATCTTCCCCCACAAGTTTTAGCTAATCTTCAAAAATTAATTGATCGCGATATTCCAGTTGTAATTGTTTCACGTTGCTTTAATGGCGTGGCACAAGATGTTTACGACTATGAAGGTGGTGGCGTTCAATTGAAAAAAATGGGCGGCATCTTCTGTCGTGGCTTAAATGGTCAAAAAGCAAGAATCAAACTATTGGTTGGATTAAGTGCTGGTCTTGAAAAAGAAGAACTCTCGATTTATGTCGCAGATGCTTTATCATAAAAATATAAAAAATGCTCTGAGTAACTGGATAGACTTCCAGTTACTCAGAGCATTTTTTATTCTAACGTTTCGTCCACTCACAGTCAGCTTCACAATAAACATCATCACCAATTTTAATCTGGTGATGTGTCGTTAAGTTATCAATAACAACGATACTATCTATCTTATGACCATAGTGAATTTCTTTTTCATATTTAATATTCATATGTTTCAAATCATGTGACATTAAAAAGTCTTCTGACAATGAATCTAATAACCAATCAAAATATTTTGAATTGTTTACATGTTGATTTGGATCAATATCAAAGAATCGAACGTCATATGATTTTTTAGCAGCTATTGTATCTTCTTTCATGATACCAACTGGTTTCTCCAAACGCTCAATTCTTCGTGTATATTCAGCACCAAAAGGTTCAATAACTTCTGGCAATACACGAGTCATTTTACGTGTTTTATGATCCATTAAAACAAATACAGCATGAATATGTGCACACTCATTACCTGCTTCATCATGAACCCAGAAATCTCGGTAACAGAAGAAACGATTGTACGAAACAGCCTCAGTAGTTAATGTTAAATTCTCATCAATATGTGGTATTCTCGAAATATCAATAAGATATTGTGTAATAACCCAACCAAAGCCCAAATTTGTTAAATCTTTTTCAGTAATTCCTAAGCTATCACTTTGGTCTGTTGAAACCAAAATAATCATGTTAATTAGCATTGCTACTGTCACACGCCCACTTTTATCGCCTTCATAGTAAACCGCACGATGTAGCTCACTAAATTTATTATCTGCCAATATGTTCACTCCTTAAATCTGATGATACAGATTATAAACTTCTTGTTTTTTCATCTCTTGTTTCTTAGCAATCTCTTTTATCGCATCATTAGTTTTCATACCTGTTTCAATCAAATAATCAACTTGTTCTTCAATTGACATATTAGCCAGATGATCAACTTCCGTTGCTTCTGGCGAATCATTTCCCTCAACAATTACACAAAATTCTCCACGGACTTGCTCAGTGCCAGCCCATTTGATAGCATCATCCAGTGTTCCACGCAAGAATTCTTCATAACGTTTAGTTAATTCTCGGCATAGTACAACTTTACGCTGACCACCAAGGCTAGCAGCTATTTGTGTTAATGTTTTTTTCAAGCGATGTGGTGCTTCATAAAAAATAAGCGTCATTGTTTGATTTTTCAACTCAGCTAATTCTTCTTTTTGACTCTTAGGTTTTCGCGATAAAAAACCATAGAATAAGAACGGTTGTGGCGCTAATCCAGAAGCTATTAATGCAGTGATCCCGGCATTTGCCCCAGGAAGTGGCACAACTGGAATCTTAGCTTCAATACATGCTTTAACAAGATCATGCCCAGGATCACTAATTGATGGCATTCCTGCATCACTTACTTGTGCGATTGATTGACCAGCCAATATTTTATCAACAAATTGCGGAATACGTTCTTGCGTATTATGTTCATGAAAACTCAATTGACTTGTTTCAATTTCAAAATGATTTAATAATTTTTGTGTGTTTCGTGTATCTTCGGCTGCTATATAGTCAACCTCTTTTAAAATATCAATCGCTCTAAACGTCATATCAGATAAATTACCAATTGGTGTCGGTACTAAATATAATGACCCAGTTGTCCCTTTACCTTGAAAACTGCTTTGTGCTGCTATTTCACTCATACTTCGCGCTCCCCATAAATTAAATCTAAACAGAAAGCACAAGGTTCATCATCGACTCGACGTGATCCGTACATCCCTTCAATATTACAAATATGAAAACCTTGATCATATAATTTTTCTAAGTTTTGACGTGATTTTGACAGATTTGCATCGGAAGATTCATTAAAATTCTTAGACGTTTGTCGTTCTATTTCACTTAATCGTTCTCTCAAATGTTGGTTTTCAATCTCCAATTCAGCGTTATTTTCAAGAACACCAGTCATATCAGATTTTATTGTTTCAAAACTCGATAACATTTTTTTCATTTCTTCCTCGATAGCTATAAAATTATCATATAGTTGACGCTTATCCACAAAATCACCTTCATTTCATATTTTATAAATCTATTAATTTTAACGTTGTTACTTCAATTGCACTTTGAAATGTCATATTTATTTGGAGCATCGTTTTAATTTGTAAACAACCATCTAATATAGCAACTAACTTTTTATCACTAATCATTTGAGTTATTTTATCAATTTCAGTTAAACGATTAGAAAAACTCACTTGTTCCTTACGATTATAACGGACAAGTAAACAATCACGCGCTAACAGTACCATTAAATCAACCATCAATGCCTGTTGTTGTTTTTCTTTTGCGAGTGGCACTAGTTTTGTTTGTACCAAAATGAAACTTTCAGCATCATTTTTCAATAATTTACTGAACCAATTCCAAACTTGATTTGTCATTTCAGTAAAATTCTCATCTTGTGCTAATGCTACAGCATGGCTTGTACTCTCAGTTACATGAACAAGTAACTGAGCCTGATCTTTCAAGATACCTTGATTTAATAAATTTTGAATCAATTTTTCTTGAGAGAGTGCGACAAAATTAACCAGTTGGCACCGTGATTGAATAGTTGGCAAAATTTGATTTTTATTTTCTGTTAATAAGAAAGCTTTCACATTTCCAACAGGCTCTTCTAAAAATTTAAGTAAACTGTTCGCAGCACTAGCTGTCATACTCTCAGCTTTTTCAATTATAAAAATCTTTTGGCTACCTTCAACACCACTTTTTGAAAATTCTGATTTCAAAAATCGAATTTGATCAACTTTAATTGACTGGCCTTCAGGCTTAACACTCACGATATCAGGGTGATTACCTGATAGAATTCGTTGACATTCACCACATACACCGCAAGGCTTTTGATCCTCGTCAGCAGTACAAAAGAGTCGCATTGCAATCCATTGTGCTAGTTCAACCTTACCAATACCTTCTGGTCCGGAAAATAGATAAGCATGGGCTAACTTATTTGTTATTATCAATTTTTCAAAATGTTCAATTAATTTTGGCTGTAATTCTTGAATTTTAATATTACTGGTTTCATCAGCTAATTCTGTCATTACTATTTACTCCTAAAATTGATGAAACTCTTCTACTGGTAAGACAAATACTGTTGCACCACCAACCTGAACTTCTAATGGAAATGGTACTTGTGCATCCATTGAAACATCTAAGTTAACAGGGGGGGCCATAAATTGTTCACGCGTTGATGATGTCTCTTTAATGATTTGTAATACCTCATCAACACGTTCATCTTCAATACCAATTAAAAAGGTTGTATTACCAGACTTTAAAAAACCACCAGTTGTTGATAGTTTTGTTGCACGGACATTTGAATCTATAAATATATTGCTTAATCGGTTACTATCTTTATCTTGAACAATCGCTGTAATTAATTTCATTTGAATTCCCTCATTTCATTTATTTAAAAGACTCGGGTAATTTTTTCTTCAGAACGTCAATACAATCGTCAATTACTTTTTCCAAAGGTTGCGCCGCATTAATGGTTATAATACGTTCTGGATTTTTCACTGCTAATTGTTGGTATGCTTTGCGTACTTTTTGATGGAACTCTAACTTTTCATCATCTAAACGATTTATTTCATTTTGACGATGCTCAAAAATTCGTTTTAATCCAATTTCTGATGGTACGTCAAAGTATAAAGTTAAATCAGGTTCTGTTCCATTTGTTGCAAATAGGTTCATATCAGCAACCGCTTGCGTTCCGATATCTCTACCAGCACCTTGGTAAGCAATTGAACTATCAACATAACGATCACATATTACAATTTTATCTTCCTTAAGTGCTGGGAAAATTATTTCTGCGATATGCTGACGTCTTGATGCTGCAAACAATAATGCTTCAGTTCGTTTATCCATCTCTGGATAATCTTGATTTAAGACAACTTCACGAATGGCTTCAGATATCGGACTTCCACCTGGTTCACGTGTTATAACTAATTCTTTTACCAAGTTATTTTGTATCTTTTTTATAATACCTTTTAAGGCACTCGTTTTGCCGGACCCATCTGGTCCTTCAATCGTTATAAATTTTCCAGTCACATTAACGACCCCAATACTTATTATTATTGTACTTGAATCTTAAAAACCTGTCCATAAGATAAACCTACTATTAGTATACTATCTCTTATTTAATAAATCTAATCAGCATTTCACAAAAAAACGCCAAGACAAGTTAGGCGAATTGTCTCAACGTTCTTTCTAATTTAATGTGTGATTACTGAAGCCTGCATATGCCCTTTAACTGAACGAACACGCGCTTCATTATAGAGAAAGAAATATCTTTTTCTTGCCATCTGTGTTTCATTAATTAATTCTTCATCAACTTCGTAAATGGCCTCTTCAGTTTGTTTGGCTTGATCCCATGCTATTTTAGCGAGATCAATTGACTCTAGCAACTTAGCGTCATACTCTTTACGTAATTTAAGTTTTGTTTTTTTATTAAACATTACACCGTCAGCTCATTTCTATATTTCAGTACGTCCTTCAATCGCTTTAAACAACGTCATTTCATCTGCGTACTCAATATCGCTACCTACAGATAGTCCATGGGCTAATCTTGTCACTTTAATTCCAGCCGGTTTAATCAATCTCGATAAATACATTGACGTTGCTTCACCTTCTGGCGTTGCATTTGTCGCAATAATAACTTCCTGCATATCGGGATGCGATTGAAGACGTGTTAATAAACTTGTGATATTAATATCTTCCGGCCCTTTACCTTCAATTGGTGATAATACACCATGAAGCACGTGATACAAGCCGTGATACTCTTTCATTTTTTCTAAAGACATCACATCTTTAGGTTCTTCTACAACAATAACTTTGGTTTGATCACGTGATGAATCAGAACAAATCTGACAAGGATCTTCTTCAGTAATATTGCCACAGATACTACAATAATGTAGGTCTCGTTTGGCAGATATTAGTGATTTAGCAAAATCGGTGACATCATCTTCATCCATATCAATTGTAAAAAAAGCTAATCTTGTAGCAGTTTTACCACCAATACCTGGTAATTTCATATAACTTTCAATCAATTTTGCGATAGGTTCAGGATATTGCATTTTCTTTAGCCTTCTTTAATTTTAAGTTTATAGTCCAGGCATCCCTTGAGAATATTTACCCAATTTATCAGTTGTTGTTTTTTCAATTTTTGTCATAGCATCATTAACAGCCATAATAATTAAATCTTGTAACATATCAACATCATCAGGATCGACTGCTTCTTCTTTAATCATGATATCAGTCATTTTTTTGTCCCCTGTAAAGGTTACCTTAACTAAATCATTTGAAGCTTCGCCAACAAATTCAGTTGCATTCAAAGCCTCTTGGTCTTTTGTCATATCTTTTTGTAATTTTTGCATTTGTTTCATCATACCTTGCATATTACCATTTCCACGCATCATTATTAATTACTTCCTTTCTAATCCTGTTTAATTTCTATATTTTCTGTTCCAAAAATTTCTTCAGCTTTTGAAACAATTGGTTCTACTACTTCAGGTTCTGGCTCAATAATTGTTTCAGTTCCCTCGTGCTCATTTTGTTTAATGTAAGATTTTCGGACTTCTGGCCATTGCTCTGCTGTAATACAGACCACCTTAGGGACATGATGTAATAATCGATCTAACCCATTACCTAAAGCATCGAGTAACTCTGTATCACTTGAAGCTTTGACAGACAAGAATTCGTAATTAAAACTAACAAGTACACTGTCAGGACTAGCCGCAACCGGTTCACTAGCTTGCATAATCGCACGTTGTGTAACTGAAAGTTGATGCAACAACTCTGGCCAAACCTGTTTTAATTGTACCAAACTTTCTTTTGTTGCGTGATCTAAAATAGGATAAATTTGAGATAAATTTAATGTTGCTTTTTTTTGAGTAGAGGCAACTTTTTTAGGCTTAGCTATTACTGCCACTTGCGGTTGATTATCATTCTGACTTAAATCAATTATTTGCTTTTTCAAGTCTTCAACTGTTTTAGTTAAATTATTAATTTGTTTAGATGCATCTGAACTTAATTCTGATTGAGTCGTCTCCGCAATCGTATCAGAGGTATTAAATTGTGATAATCGAATTGTTAATACTTCTAAATAAACATCTGGATGTGTTGTAAATCGCATTTGTTGTTGAATTTCATTTAAAACATTTATCATTTGGTATAAGAAATCAGCAGAAATAGTCTGTGATAAGTTTTTAAAATCATCATTAACCATCCCTAATTCTAGTTGATTAATAAGTGCTGGTGCTTGCTGATATAATAGTAAATCACGACTATAGGCAATTAAATCTTCGATTAATCTAGTTGAATCTTTACCTTCGTCTATAATTGCTTGTATCGTTTCTAATGCCTCAGTAGTCGCTTTTTGACTAACTTCCGTGACGTAATTCTGTATTTTATCCTGTGTTACACTACCGGTTACTAACAAAGCATTATCCAAAGTCACCTTGTTATCACCGAATGAAATGACCTGATCTAAAATACTCAAAGCATCCCGCATTCCACCTTCAGCTGCTTTAGCGATAACTTTAAGCGCTGGTTCTTCATATTCAATTCCTTTTTCAGACAAAATATAAACCATTCGTTCATAACTGTCAGCTGGCGTAATACGCTTGAAATCAAATTTCTGAGTTCTAGAAATAATGGTTGCTGGAATCTTATGTGGTTCCGTTGTAGCAAGAATAAAAATAACATTTTCAGGTGGTTCTTCAAGCGTCTTCAAGAGTGCATTAAAAGCACCCGTAGATAGCATATGAACTTCATCAATAATATAGATTTTAAAATCAGCTTGTGTGGGTGCATACTTTACTTTGTCACGGATATCACGAATTTCTTCAACCCCATTATTAGAAGCGGCATCAATTTCGATAACATCGTTTAATTGACCATTCGTAATAGCGATACATGTCTCACATTTGTTACATGGTTCGCCATTTTCCTGGAAGTGACAATTAACTGCCTTAGCAAAAATTTTAGCTGCGGACGTTTTACCTGTTCCACGTGGACCATTAAAAATGTATGCATGACTTGTTTGTTGTGTCATAATTGCATTTTTCAACGTCTGCGTAATCATGTTTTGTCCAACTAAATCACTAAATTTTTGTGGACGCCAGACACGGTATAAAGCTTGGTAACTCATCACAATCTCTCCTTTCAAAATCTATAAATAGCTTTTTAAATAAAAAAATCTCTCAGCCATTTCTGACTAAGAGTCTTAAATAATCATAATTACTTAAGGCACAAAGTGAATCAAACTTAGTGCTGCTTCCTTCCGGATCTGACACAATTCGTAAGCACACTATTGCCTTAAGGCCTTGCGGCAATTATTATAATACATTAAATTCCAACAAAAAGCTACCTTTATGATTGCTTTTTTTCTTTTCTTTTACGACGAACTTCTCTAAAGAATGATTGGAGTAGGTCTTTGGCTTCATCTAATAATAATCCAGATTCTACTTTTGCTTGATGATTAAATCGTTCATCCGTTAATAAGTTCCCAATGCTGCCTGCAGTTCCTGCTTTAGGATCAAATGCACCAAAGTAAACTTCGGGGATTCTTGAATTGATAATCGCACCACTACACATTGGGCATGGTTCTAGTGTTACGAATAATTGCGCATCTACAAGACGCCAGCTATGAATCGTAGCACAGGCTTCTTGGATGGCTAAAATTTCAGCGTGAAGGGTTGCATCTTGCACGTGTTCACGAATATTATGGCCTCGTCCAATAATCTCACCATTTTGTACAACAACACAGCCAATTGGTACTTCACCAATAATTTTTGCATTTCTTGCTTCATATAAAGCTTCGCGCATAAAAAATTCTTTTTGTTCTTCAGTTAATTTTTCTACCATTTACTTCACACTCATTAAAATATAGTAACCTTTATCTTTTAAAATAATGTCACAATTACCAAAAACTTCAGTCATTCTCTTTTGAGCCGAACTTGCCCCTTGTTTCTTTTGTAATACAGCAAACAATTGTCCGCCAACTTTTAAATGGTCGAATGCGCCACTTAAAATTTCATGAACGACCTCTTTGCCTGCTCTAATAGGCGGGTTTGTAAGAATTGCAGCATAATCTGTCTTTTTTACATGACTGTATGCGGCAGATTCAAAAACTTCTATATTATTAATTTTATTGATTACCGCGTTCTTCTTTGCTAATTCTAATGCTAATTCGTTTACATCTGTCATGTCTATTTTTCGTTCTGGTTGATTCTTGGCTATAGCAAGTCCTATTGGACCGTATCCACATCCAACATCTAAAATATTTCCCGGAATTATTTTTTGTTGCTCAACTGCATTTAATAAAACTCTTGAACCAAAATCGACTGTTTTTTTTGAAAATACACCATTATCTGTGGTAAACTTAAACTCGTTGTTCAACAGTTTAAATGTCCATTCTTTTTCATCATGAATAACATCTGGATTTTTCGAAAAATAATAATTCGTCATATTTTTACCTACTTTCTCAATAGTTTCTATAATACGGAGAAAATCGAATTTTCGCAATCAAAATTTAATATAAACAATCCAAGACCTTGAACACTACATCTTGTGTGATGCAACTTAAAATCACACTAAATGTAGTGTTTTTTTCAATTGATTTTTGGATTATGTGTTGTATACTTATCTTATTAAACAAAACAACAAAGGGGAATTTATATAATGAAAAAAGTTACTGTATTTACAAAAAACAACTGCATCCAATGCAAAATGACAAAACGTTTTTTAGAAGAAAACAACGTCGACTTTGATGAACGTAACATTTCCGAAGACGATAACGCAATCGATTACTTGAAAGGCCAAGGTTTCCAAGCTGTTCCTGTTATAGAAGCTACTGGATTCGATACAATCGCAGGATTTCGTCCTGATATGCTTAAAAAGTTGGCAGTCTAATGAAAATTGTTTTCTTTAGCATTACTGGACAAACACGACGCTTCATCAATAAAATTGGCTATCCTTCATTTGAAATCGATCCAACAAACCCGCTTATTGAATTAAATGAACCCTATATTTTAATTGTTCCAACTTATGAAATTGGGCTCACTGAATCGGTCAACGACTTTATTGAATATCAATCAAATAGAGAAAATATACTGGGTGTTGTTGGCGGTGGGAACCGCAACTTCGCCCAACTTTTTATTTTTACAGCCAAAGATATCGCAACCGACTATCACGTCCCATTATTATATGAATTTGAATTCAATGGCACTGAAGAAGATGTAATCAATATGAAGAAAGTAGTTGATGAAATTGACATTAAAAACGTTAAATAGTGATAAAGTCACTTATTATGATTTAAATAATGAAATTAATATTCCCGTAGACGGTCAAATCCCACTTCAAAAAGATCAAGAAGCCTTAACCGCCTTTTTGAAAGAAAATGTTGCTGAAAATACAATGCAATTTGATTCATTAAAAGCACGTTTTGATTATTTAATTGACAACAACTATATTGAAACTGATTTTTATAATAAATATGACTTCTCATTTATAGAGGAGCTCTACGCTTATTTAGCAGCTCAAAAATTCCATTT
Source organism: Dellaglioa sp. CoH-57-MRSF-21 (assembly GCF_056781915.1). Next base: position 40,947 of record NZ_JBXAXU010000006.1, read on the forward strand.
CGGTACATTTATGGCTGCCTACAAATTTTATGCTCAATACGCACTTAAAACTGATAATAATGCCTATTACCTTGAAAATTATATTGATCGTGTTGCAATGAACGTTCTTTACTTTGCTGATGGTAATACAGAACTAGCTATGAATTTAGCTGACGAAATGATTCATCAACGTTACCAACCTGCTACACCTAGTTTCTTAAATGCCGGTCGTAAACGTCGTGGAGAATTAGTTTCTTGCTTCCTAATTCAAATTACTGATGATATGAATGGTATTGGACGTGGCATTAACTCAGCACTTCAATTATCTCGAATTGGTGGTGGTGTTGGTATTACGCTCAGTAATTTACGTGGCGCAGGTGCACCAATTAAAGGGATTGAGGGCGCTGCTTCTGGTGTTCTACCCGTTATGAAATTATTAGAAGATAGTTTTTCATATTCTAACCAACTAGGACAGCGTCAAGGTGCTGGAGTTGTCTATTTAGACGTCTTCCATCCAGATATTGTTGCTTTCCTGTCAGCTAAAAAAGAAAATGCTGATGAAAAAATCCGTGTTAAAACTTTATCACTAGGCATCACTGTACCTGATAAATTTTACGAACTCATTAAAGATAATGCAACGATGTATCTTTTCGATCCCTACGGTGTTGAAAGAGAATATGGAGTCCCTTATTCCTATGTTGATATCACAAAAGAATATGACAATATGGTTGCCAATAAAAATATTAGTAAAAAAACGATTCTTGCCCGCGAATTAGAAACTGAAATTTCTAAGCTGCAACAAGAGTCAGGCTATCCTTATATTGTCAATGTTGATACAGCAAATCGCGCAAACCCAATTGATGGTAAAATCATTATGAGTAATCTTTGTTCAGAAATCATGCAGGTTCAGACACCATCAACTGTGAATAATGCACAAGGCTACGATGTTATGGGGACTGATATTTCATGTAACTTAGGCTCAACTAACATTGTTAATATGATGGCTTCTCCAGATTTTGGCCGTTCAGTTGATTCAATGGTTCGCGCTTTAACTTTTGTAACTGATAGTTCAGATATTGATGTTGTGCCTCCTATTCAACATGGAAATAACTTAGCGCATACCATCGGTTTAGGTGCAATGGGCTTACATGCCTACTTCGCTAAAAACCATATGCATTATGGTTCAGAAGACTCAATCGATTTCACTAGTGTTTATTTTATGATGCTTAACTATTACTCATTAAAATCATCAAATGCTATCGCTAAAGAAAAAAATGAAACATTCCATAACTTTGAAAAAAGTACTTATGCAACTGGTACCTACTTTGATAAGTATCTTAACGAAGATTGGGGCCCTACTTCTGATAAAGTTGCTGCCTTATTTGATGGCATCGACATCCCTAATCAAGAAGATTGGGCGACTTTGAAAGCTAATATTCAAACTGACGGTCTTTATCATCAAAATAGATTGGCTGTTGCACCTAATGGCTCTATTTCATATATTAACGATACTACTGCCAGTCTTCACCCAATTATTAACCGAATCGAAGAGCGTCAAGAAAAGAAAATTGGAAAGATTTACTATCCAGCTCCTTACCTTTCAAATGACACGATTCCATACTATACTTCTGCATACGACATGGATATGCGTAAAGTTATTGACGTTTACGCTGCTGCACAGGAACATATCGATCAATCACTTAGTTTAACTTTATTCATGCGTTCAACGATTCCTGAAGGCCTCTACGAATGGAAAAATGGTCGGACAGATAAAATGACAACACGTGACTTAAACATTTTGCGTAATTATGCGTATAATAAAGGTATTAAGTCAATTTACTACATCAGAACCTTTACTGATGATCAAGAAGAAGTTGGCGCAAACGCTTGTGAGAGTTGTGTTATCTAAACTGTAACGGAGGAAAGTTAAATGAATAATGATAGTTACAAAGCAATTAATTGGAACGAAGTTGAAGATCAAGTTGATAAAGCAACTTGGGAAAAACTAACAGAACAATTTTGGTTAGATACACGTATCCCCCTTTCAAATGATTTAGATGATTGGCGTACACTGAGTCCTGCAGAAAAAACATTAGTTGGTCATGATTTTGGTGGGCTAACATTGTTGGATACGGTGCAATCACAAGATGGGATGGAAGCGTTGCGTCATGATACACGGACTGCCCACGAAGAAGCTGTTTTAAATAATATTCAATTTATGGAATCGGTTCATGCTAAAAGTTATTCATCAATTTTTTCAACGTTGAATACAGCTTCAGAGATTACTGAAATTTTCGAATGGACAGACAAAAACGAATTTTTACAAAAAAAAGCACAACGTATTAATGGTATTTACCAAAACGGGTCACCATTGGAGAAAAAAGTTGCTTCTGTTTTTCTTGAAACGTTCTTATTCTACTCTGGTTTCTATACGCCACTTTACTATTTAGGCCATAACAAACTGGCAAACGTTGCTGAAATTATTAAATTAATTTTACGTGATGAATCTGTTCATGGTACCTTCATTGGCTATAAATTCCAATTAGGATTCAACGAACTTTCTGAAGAAGAACAAGGTAAAATGAAGACCTGGATGTATGACCTTCTGTTTGAATTATATGAAAACGAAGAAAAATATACCCATGAACTTTATGATGAAGTTGGTTGGACTGAAGAAGTTTTAACCTTCTTACGTTACAATGCCAACAAAGCTCTAATGAATTTAGGCCAAGATCCTTTGTTCCCTGATACAGCTTCTGATGTTAATCCTGTTGTCATGAACGGAATTTCAACATCAACATCTAATCATGATTTCTTCTCTCAAGTTGGTAATGGCTACTTACTTGGTAGTGTGGAATCAATGGATGATTCAGATTATGAAATTGGTGAAAGCGGCCAAATGAAACGTCGTCCTAAACGTTAGAAAAAAATCCTTACTATCAGCCTAAAAACTGATAGTAAGGATTTTTTATTTAACAGTTTTAACTTTACAATTACAGTAACATTCCCACTATTCCCGCACAAAGTATCAATATTCCTATAATGACCATCCATACACCTGATAAACGATTTAATTTCTCACGATGACTAGAATCCTGCGTTATTTTCTTCATCCTAAAGTTGGTATATTTATTAGGAACCGTTTTAGGCGCATAGTTTCCTAAGATGATCAGCAATGTTCCCACTATCAGTGCAACACTGCTAATAATATTAACCTGATGTCCCAACGCGGTAGCAAATATCATTGTTGCTAAAAGTATTGATAAGATTGGCGTAATCCAAATTAAAGCTGTATCTAGTTTCTTATTTTGACGATTAGTGTTATCTATTACCATTATCACCACATTGATTAAAATCATCAATAATGGGAACCCAATAATAACTAGATTTTTATCACCATACTGATCAATATTACCACCTATATTCCAGTGAATCGGAATTTTATTGGGTAATTTGTGATACAAAACTACTCCCATAATCATTGGAACAAATCCAAATAAGATGGCGCTGATATTCCTTTTATTTTTCATAATTGTCTCCTCCTACCAGATATTGTGACCATTTTAAATAATTCGAAATAGTCGTTTGATTCAAATTAATATGGTTACTACTTTTACCAATTGGCAAGCTATAATCCTTACCAGTAATGTAGTAAAAAAAATAGCATTTAGAGCTAATTAAAAACTAACCCTAAATACTATTTTTTTAAGCGTTCACTTTGTTAATCACTCTTTTATCTGTTGGTAAAACAGTTACTTCAAATTCTGAAATATAAGCATTTTCATAGTCCAATGCCTTAATATTAAAATTAGCAATTTTCATTTCATCATTAGCTCGAAATTTTGAGTCATTATTAAGCACAAATCCAGTAAGCGTCACCGCTTCACTTTCTTCCGTTTCTTTAAGCGTTGTATCAAAATATCTTTCAAAATCATATAATGTCACTTTACCTGAAACTTTAAATTTATTGTTTCCCATATCTACTATATTATCGTCATTCGTATCATCAAATTCTTCTCTAACAACACCAAATAATTCTTCATAGATATCTTTATCTGTAACAATCCCTGAAGTCCCACCATACTCATTAACGACGATAACGATTGGTGTTCTCTTAGATACCATAACATCCATAATACTATGAACTTCAGCATTTTCTTGAACGGCCGGAATATCACGCATAATTGTTGAAATCAAATTTGTCTTATCAATTTTTTCCTGTCGCAATAAATCATAACTATAAACGTACCCGATAACTTTATCTTTATCATTGTTAGCAATAACTGGGAACCTTGAATATCTAGTTCTCCAATATAAATTAACAACGTTTCTAATTGAATCGTCTACGTCTACTGCAACCATCGATGTTCGGTCAATCATGATATCTTCTGCCACTTTATCATTCATATCAAATGCTCGTCGCATGAATGTTAAATCTTCTTCATCAAGTTCACCAGCATTTGCGGATAATCGAGATAATGAGAGAATTTCAGTTTGCGAATAAATATCTTCTTCATTTTCAACTTCATAACCTAACAAATGCGTAATCCAATTTGCTGAACGATCTAAAATCCAAATTAATGGGTATAACACAATATGGAAAAACATAATAGGACGGACAATAAATAATAATACTGGCAATGGATCTGCAATTGCAATATTTTTAGGTACTAAATCAGTAAAAACAGCATGAATAACAGTAAAAATAAGAATTGCAGCAACCGATGCAATAGCATTTGCCATAGCCGCGGGTAATATATTTGATTGTATAATCGCATCTGCTATTGTTTTTTCACCAATCCAACCTAAAATCAAACTAGTTGAAGTGATTCCAACTTGGGCCGTTGACAGATACTCCGTTAGGTTCTCCGTCATATGAATAGCCCGCTTAATATTTTTAAGCGGCTTTTTCCCATACATATCTTTCAATGCACTAATACGGACACGAACCAACGCATACTCAGTCAGTGTAAATAACACAGACAAAAGTAATATTGCGATAATAACAATTACATTCACTAAATAATTTTCCGGACCAGAATCCAAGGTAACACCCTACTTTCAATTTGTTGTAATTTCTTAACTTCCATTATATCAAAAATATTGTTCATAAACTAGTTAACACTTTATCATTATATCTAAAATAAGGCTATCTAAATCGATATATCTTGGTATTATCTTAATTATAATTAAGAAGTGTCATTTTTAATTAGCCTTTTCGTAAACAACTATTACTTAAATAAGTTATAATAAAATTATCATATAAATAATTAGAATTGGGGATCTATAATGAATTTTTTAAAGAAATATGGTTTTTATTTAATGGCACTTGCCGTTATAAGTGAGTGGATTTTGCCTTTAGCATTAGCACCATTTGTACCTGGTTATTTGCAATTCACTAATTTAATTAGTGATTTTGGGGAAGTTGGCGTTCCAACTCATATGGCATTTAAAGTTTGGGAAGTTATAAATGGACTTCTTTTCTTACTTTCAGCACCAGCTTTCTATGAATATTTTAAAGGTACGTCAAAAAAATTAGCCAGCTGGTTTACCGCTATGTTAATTATTTTTAGTATGACCGATTGTCTTTTAACAGGAATTTTCGATCGTGCACTCACATCAAATACACAAAGCATTACGGGTATGATCCACAATTATTCGTCAGGCATTGGCGACACCGCTCTTTTGATTAGTATGTTTTTTTTATTAAAACTCTATCAAAAGCAAGGTAAAAAACTAATTACAACCCTTTTATTAGTTGCCTTTATTATTTCACTAGGAATTCAATTTTTATTTGTTTATCCAAGAATTATGCCAGATTCACAATTTAAAATTCCTTATCGTGGTTTGTGGCAACGTTTAAATTTATGGTTACTCTATATGCCATTTTTATTAATCTCTATCAAAAATATGTTTAAAAAAAGATAATACTAATTAATGAAATGCCTCACAATTATTAGACATAAGTCTAGTAATTGTGAGGCATTTTTATATCTAAATAATCGAGTAAGAAAGCAATCATCATACGCAGTTTCCAGACTAAAAGTACGTTAAATTAACTATTTGTTCACTACATTTAGAGTTTCTTTTGCTTCATAACAAACGTATTTCTTGCAAATTAAAAGACATAATTCCGATATTTTACCGGAATTATGTCTTGGTGTCTCAAATAATATATATCTCTACCCTTTTAATATACTATATTATCTAATATTCTTTATTAAAAACTTCATTATAGGGCTAGGCATTCTATCCTTTTTATCTACTGATTTTTTTTGATTTACAACTGCTAAAATCTGTAATAACGTAAAGGCAATCGAACTACGTTTCCTAAATGAAATATATTTTGGCTGCCATTTAGTTACATATTTATTTTTATACTTCTTTAGTCCCTGGAAACCATAAAAATGATACCCATATTCATAAATTAAATGAGCTATTTTTTCTTCCGCAAAACTAAATTTAGATTCACCTACATTCGACAATGGTGCCATACCCATATCGAATAATTCATAGCCGCCTTCTTTTGCTTGTTGAAAAAGGCTAATAAAGATTTTATCCATAATACCAGATGGCGCTTCTTCTCTACTATATCTCATCAAATCAATCGATAAGACCCTATTATTTCCGGTTGGCATCATTGTCGCAAAGGCAACCTTATGTCCCTCAGAATCATTAATAATAGCAATAGGCGCTTGATTAAGATAATATTCATCGAAAAATCCTAAAGAAAATCCTTTTTCAGCTTGTCCATTCAGCCAACTATCAGATATTTTTTTCAATTCTTGAATAGTTTCCTTTGAATAAGGGGGCTCGATCATTGCAAATGTATAGTTTTCTCGTTCAAATTTATTCATTAAAGCACGTTCAGAACGTCTTTTTTTACCAGCCAATTCAAATTCAGCTACTCTAACAAAACCTTCTTCACCCGTTTTAATGAAATCAAATCCAACTTCATGTAACATCATTGTTAACTTCGCATCAACTTCATAAAAAACTAATTCTAATCCTTCAATATCTGCGTCAACAATAAATTGATTAATTGCTTCACGAATAAACTCATGATTACCAACAGGTTCACCCATAACCACTAATTTATTCGATTTTTTTTGATAAAGGAAAAATACTTCGTCCTGTCCATCATTTTGATAGAAATAAACATTTTTATCCTTTAAAAATGAAAGATGACTGACTTCATTACCACCATAAGTATCAATTACATTTTTAACACGATCTGCTGGAAAATCTTGCTTACCAAATCGTTTATCCTTACCAGATAAGTACGTAAATGCAATCCATAACACCACAACTGCAGAAAGTAAACCTAGGAATCCTGATAGCCATATCTTTTCTGAAGGAAATAAGAATACATCTGGAACTTTACCCTTAAAGTGGAATTCTGGCATGTTATAGAATCCTACGATTGTGTATAAAATGAATGTTCCAGCAAATATACTTCCATCAATTAATAAACGGCCCCATGAATATTCAAATCTTTCACGATAAAATATTGGTTTAGATAATAGTGCACAAATGAGAATGATAGTTAAGAAAATAAGTATTGTTACTGAGAAATCATGCCACAATGTATTAGCAATACCCACGACAACAAAGATAATCATTGGCCAATAGACACGTTTAACTTTAGATTCAATACCTCGACCAATCCCAATCATTAAGAATGCAAGTATAATATTACTCATTTGATGAATGAAATAAAAGGTATAAGGATATAAGTAATTAATAATTGGATTAGTAAATGTAAATTCTGGAACCGTTGAAGCAAGTAATAAGATGATACCTGTCATATAGAAAAATAACACAAGTATAAAATGTGCTACTCTACTGAGTAAGATAACTGGTAGTCCATTTAAGTACTCATTAAGACGATGTCCTGAATCTTTAACGAATAATAATACCCCCACTAAGAATGGGAATATATAATAAAATAATCGATAAAACAATAACCAGATAACAGCTGTGCTATCCTGTACACCTAATGTTTGTAACCCTAAAATCATAAAGACATCAAAAGAACCTAACCCACCCGGAATCATTGAAATAACACCGATAATTGATGCGATAATAAATAACGGGAAGACAGCAACTAAATTAGATGTATCAACATTCATCATAAATCCGATATAAATGAAAAATAAACCAGCAGATCCCCATTCTAAGGAAGAGCCAAGTATTAACGTTAGTTCACGACCTAATGTTAAATCTGCAAAAAATTCTGAATCTCTTGTCTTTGTAATAATAAAAACAATTGGAAAATATAGGCCACCTAATAACAACCAGACCCAATACTGTCCGAATTGTGGTCCAATATTTAATCCAAAAATCATGAATAAAGAAACCCAACAATATAGTGATAGACCCGCAACTAAAAATAATGCTATTTTTGATATAGCAAATAGCACCTGTTTTTTAGACGCATTTTTACTATAAAAATTAGCTCTAAGTGATGCACCTAGTAGGCCACCAAATCCTGCTATGTTAGTCATTGTATTCGTTATCCAACCGCTTTGAAGAATGTATCGCCAAGAATACTTTTCTGGTAAAAATTTAACCATGACAAAATCATAAATCATCATCGGAAGGACAGCAATAAATCCAATTACCAACATTAATATAATGGATTTTACTGACTGTGATTCAAAACTTTGCTGAACTTGTTCACCATTTATATCCTTAAATATTTGTCCAACTTGGATAATAACAAAAATTAAAACTGATAAAACAAATAAAAGCTTAATTGCTGTTAATCTTTTTTTAATAAATTCATTACACGTACTAATTATTTTTTTCATTTTTTGAATCCCCCGATTTATTTTTTGTTACTTATACTCCCCCCGGAATATATAATACTATTTTTTCTTTTGTTCTACGTAACCTTCATTTCACAATAAAGTCTATATCGTTAATAAAATTAATGTAGTCTATGTAAAATTTGGTATAAAATAACTAACATCACCATAAAAATAATTTGCTTCGATCTAGTTACTATTTCTAAATTAACTCTTTTATCTACATACTAACTAATTTTAAATAAGCGCTGGTGATCATGCCAAACTGTGGACATTAATAAATAACTAATGATGTATATAGAAAAAGTTTAACATTAATTAATAATTCGACGAATTTCTAATTTTAAAGAGATTTCAAACGCTAATATTGGAATAGTTATCGCTATCCTTTAAATAGACGCTTCTAATTATGTTCGTTTATAGCTTACCCCCTCTACATTTTGTCCATTTTATTCAATATTTTTTCAGATATATGTTTATTTAAATACCTTACCACGATTTATTAACATAACCAAACATTTTGCAAAAAAATAGCACGATGATTTCCAATAAATTGGAAATCATCGTGCTTAAAATTATTCAAAAATAAAAATATTATTATTTGAGAGTAACTACTGCGCCAACTTCTTCTAAAGAAGCTTTCATTGCTTCAGCTTCGTCTTTAGAAATACCTTCTTTGATAACTGATGGAATGTTATCAACTAAACCTTTAGCGTCTTTAAGGCCTAAACCTGTAATTTCGCGAACGGCTTTGATAGCTTTAACTTTTTGGTCGCCAGCTTCTGTTAATTCAACAGTAAATTCTGATTTTTCAGCAGCAGCTTCGCCAGCACCAGCGCCAGCAGCAGCTACAGGAGCAGCAGCTGAAACACCGAATTCTTCTTCGATTGCTTTAACTAAGTCGTTTAAATCTAAAATGCTTGCTTCTTTTAAATCAGCAATGATTTTTTCTGTATCTAATGACATGTGTGTATCCTCCATTTTATGTGTACGATTTTGTGTGTACCTTTAGGTACCGATCATAGATGCTAAGTATTAAGCAGCAGGTTCTTCGTCTTTACTTTCTGCAACAGCGTTAATTGCATAAGCAACGTTGCGAACAGGTGCTTGTAATACTGAAAGTAACATTGAAAGTAAGCCATCACGACTAGGTAATGTAGCAAGAGCGTTAATTTCTTCTAACGTTGCAACTTTACCTTCAATGACACCACCTTTAATGCTAAGTGCTTCAGCAGTCTTAGCAAAATTAGCCATAATACGTGCAGGTGCAACAACATCTTCGCTAGAAAATGCGACTGCAGTAGGTCCAGAAAATACTTCTTCCATACCTTCATACCCTGCTTTTTCAGCAGCACGTACTAAAATCTTGTTTTTGATAACTTTCATTTCAACGCCTGCTTCGCGTAATTCCTTACGTAATGCAGTCACTTGTTCAACCGTTAAACCACGGTAATCCACAACAACTGCAGATGCAGCGTTATTGAATTTTTCAGTTACTTCATCCACAATTAATGCTTTTTGTGCGATAAATTCTTTACTCATAATTGATTCACCTCCTGTAGTCGTGTCAGAGCTTTTTTACAATAAAAAAACTCCGTGTCCACCAAGACACAGAGAGAGTAATACTTCACTCCTCGGCAGGTAAATTAAGGCTTGCGCCACCTGAGTCTTCGGTAGAATCATAAATTAATTGACTTCCATAAATTTAACACAGTTAGATATATGGGTCAACTAAAGAAATTTAATTATCTAATATTAGTTTTGAGCCAAGTTTAAGCTTGGACCAAATGTTGTAGCAACAGATAAATGTTTGATATAGCCACCCTTAACTGATGATGGGCGAGCTTTAACAATAACATCGTTGATAACATCAAAGTTACCAATTAATGCTGCATCATCAAATGATACTTTACCAATTGGAACATGAACATTTCCATCTCTATCAGTACGGTAAGTTACCTTGCCGGCTTTAGATTCTGAAACTGCTTTTTCAACGTCCATTGTAACAGTACCTGTTTTAGGATTAGGCATTAAACCTTTAGGTCCTAAGACACGGCCTAAACGTCCAACTTGGGCCATCATATCTGGTGTTGCAATAGCAACATCAAAATCTAACCAGCCACCAGAAATACGTTCAACCAAGTCATCATCACCAACAACGTCAGCGCCGGCTGCAAGTGCAGCTTTAGCTTTATCGCCTTTAGCGAATACAACAACAGTTTGGTCTTTACCAGTACCATTTGGAAGTACAACAGCCCCACGTAATTGTTGGTCTGCTTGTTTTGTATCTAAGTTTAAGTTGTAAGCAAGTTCAATTGTAGCGTCAAACTTAGCAAAGTCCATTTTCTTAGCTAATGCGATTGCATCAGTAATTGAATAGTTTTTACCTTCTTCAACTTGTTTTAAAGCGTCTTGATAATTTTTACCTTTTTTAGCCATCTTGAATTTTCCTCCTTGCAATATGTGGTCTAACGGATAAACCTCCCACTTGATACATCTATTTTCATAGAGTATCCGACCGAGAAGCGTGTTTGTAGTTAGGAATTAACCTTCTACAACGAATCCCATGCTTCGTGCAGTTCCTTCGATCATGCGCATTGCAGATTCAACACCTGAAGCGTTTAGATCTTGCATTTTAGTTTCAGCGATTTGTTGAACTTGAGCACTAGTTACTGTTGCAACTTTTTTAGTGTTAGGTTCGCCAGAACCACTTTCAACGCCTGCAGCTTTCTTTAAAAGAACTGCTGCGGGTGGTGTTTTTGTAACGAAATCGAATGAACGATCTTCGTAAACACTAATTACAACGGGAATTAACATACCAGCTTGGTCAGCTGTACGTGCATTGAATTCCTTTGTAAAGCCCATGATATTAATACCAGCTTGTCCTAATGCAGGACCAACCGGTGGAGCAGGAGTTGCTTTCCCTGCTGGAATTTGTAATTTAACGACGTTTGCTACTGTTTTAGCCACGTGACATACCTCCTTGTAAAATCCGTGCGTGGTAAATGGAGATATAAATTTCTCCTCCCACTGTATGCAGAACATACTAATATAATATAACACCCAGATGGGTTCCACGCAATCTTATTTATGCTTTTTCCATAAAAATGTGTAAATTGATTCATCAACTCGTTTATTTTCATGTAATAATCTGTGTGCTGCTCTTCGACCGCTCACAATAAGTTCCTGATAATTAAGCTGATTTTCAACTAAATAGCGAAGTGATAAAACACTATTAATGGAAACAGCGCCATCATTGCCATTTTTCAAATCGCCAGCAATATTTAAAAATTGTAAATTCTCCGGTAGATGCTGCATTGCCTTTTCAAAATACTGGTAGAGTGAAGTCGTTTCCACTGGACCTTTATCAGTTAAAAATAAATCTTCAATGATAGGCGTATTTTGTGCTACATTATGATCATTGTATGGTGCACCAATTGAAATGGCATGTGCCACCATTGGGACATCAGTCATATCTCTGTATTCTGTCATATAGCGTAATATACTGACACTACCCATTGAATGCCCAACAAAATCGACCTTTTCAATGGCATAAGCGCCATATAAAAATTGCATAATATAATGTAACCATAAGCTTTGTTTTTCAACAGGAGCTATATTATTTTTAAATAAAACTTGAATGAATGGTTGCGCAGATCTTAATTGACCTTCAACATGTAAACTACCATTATCATCAACTATGATAACCATATCTTTACGACCATAGCCTGCTCGTTCAAAACGGGCAATCATTGGGCCAAAAGAAAGTCGATTACCACTATAACCGTGAACAAATAGTGTTGGGGTCATCTTGTCGCTAGGTACAATTGGATCAGAGGCATCAATTGAAACATGCCCTAATCGTCTAAATTTATTCCCAATGAAAAAACTTGTGCCTGCTCCTAGACCTAACAAGCCTATCTTCAAAAGTCCCTTAGTCATTAAATCACCTTCTACTTTTGTGAGTTATCACCCTAGCCTAATAATTTATCTACTTGATCAAAGTTCAATTCTGTACTTGTTTCACGACCAAACATATCAATATCAACTTTAAGTTTTAATTTTTCATTATCAATTTCCGTTACTTTACCGATAAGGTTAGCAAATGCACCTTCAATAATTGTGACAGATTCACCAATTTCAATGTCCAATTCTTGATGACGAGCACTCATACCCAAACGACGAAGAATCAATTCTACTTCTTCAGGTAATAGTGGTGCTGGTTTACTTCCGGCCCCATGAGAACCAACGAACCCAGTTACGCCTGGTGTATTACGAACAACATACCATGATTCATCTGACATACCCATCTCAACTAAAACATATCCAGGGAATGTTTTCTTCATATCTGTTTTTTCTTTACCATTTTTAACTTCACGTTCTTCTTCTTCAGGAACAACTACACGGAAAATAAAATCTTCCATACCCATTGATTGTGCACGTGATTCAATATTTGTTTTAACTTTATTTTCGTAACCAGAGTAAGTATGTAAGACATACCAACTTTTTTCGATTGATTCCATTATATATATCTCTCCTTAAATTATCAGCTTCATTTTTCTCAAACAAAAAAAACTCCGCATCAACGAAGTTTTCTCACTTGTGTCATTATATCAAAACATCAGTTAAATAGCTATTCTTCTATGAAAATAGGGTTAAGAATGCAGAAGCACCTGAATCAACAATCCAGAAGAAAATCGCAAACATAATTGCAGTTACAACAACAGTTGTTGTATCACGACGTAGTTCCTTACCTGTTGGCCAAGTTGTTGCTTTAATTTCTACGATAACACTTTTAAGAAATGCATTAATTTTTCTCATAACTATCCCCCTATTTTGTTTCACGATGTAACGTATGTTTATTACAATATTTACAAAATTTATTTACTTCTAAGCGTTCGGTTCTGCTCGGTTTTGCAGCTACAATATAATTTCGTGAGCCACAAACGATACAAGCCAATGCTACTTTTCTTTGTGCCATGACTTTTTCTCCTTAATGTAAAGTTAACTAACGCTAACTTCGACTAACATTTTTAAAGAATACACTCATTTTACATTAAAAGAAAGAAAAAAGGAACCACCCTCTTTTCTTTCTTTCCTAATTATCGATTTTCTTTAAAAAATAACCCAAGCTTACTCTTACACCTTGAGATAGATCCTAATACCTTTTTCATATCGCACTCTAAAATAAGCGCAATTTCTTCTGGCTTTTTCATTTGATAATAAAGTAAAACAAAAGTACTTCTTTCTAACTCTGACAATTTCAATTCAAAATCATCCAATTTTTCTTGAAGGATAATTCTGTCATCTGCCAATATCTCACAATAAAACGAAGGCCGTTCACATTCACCATAAGTTTCTTCATATCGTTCCAAAGAATGCGAGTTCGCATCAGACAGCCTTTTAGTCGCTGATTGTTTGCGAATTAAACTAAAAATACAATTCGATAGACTGGTTTTAAAATACTGTCCAAACGTAATTCCTTTGTTCGGTTGGTAATTTTTTAATGCTTTAAAACAAACAGCTCTAGCCTCTTGTAAAAAATCTTCAGTATCCCATAATTTTAGATAGTATTTACGAATCATCGAATAAACCATTGGACGATATCGTTCAAATAACGGTTCAAATTTATGTTCTGCACCTAATTTAATTTGGCAAATCAATTGAAAATCTGTTTCGTTTTCAGTACTCCGGTAAGTTTCATCTAACAAGTAGACTCTCCATATCCGGGTCTCCATTTTTCAATATACCAAACATAATGACTGATTACAACAGTTGCTTAGTCATGTGATAGGTGATCACGCAATTCAGCCAGACTATCTAATTGTTCTGAGTCCCATGGTGAACGACGAACCGATGCCTCCGTTTGATATTTTTTGGCTTGTTGAGCAACTTCTTTTTTAGATTCATTAATGTCTTTGTATAACTCCCATGCAGGAATTCTTAATGCACCTTGTGAGAAAATAGTCCACTGTTCTGCTTGATCACTCGTTGCAACAGTTACCTGTGTGAGTTTAGTCTGTAACTCACCTATCATTGCTTCAATATAACTATCAGCCGTCTGACCCTCTGCTGTCCAAATAATCTCTAATCCATATTTTGTATAACTCTTTGATAGTCCTGGAACATACATTGCATCAAAGACAACGATTAACCGAGAGTCAATCTGTTTATGATAATTTGATAATTTGTGCAGTAGCAAGTCACGTGCTTCATCAAGTCGCTCTGATTGTTTCAATCGATTTAATTCTGGCCAATTACCAATCATATTATAGGCATCTACAACCAAAATTTGCTTTTTCATTATTATTTACCCCTAGAAGTAAATCCTTGATAAATAAGTAAACTGGCTGCGACACTGGCGTTTAAACTTTGAACGTGTCCAACCATTGGAATAGTCAACATACCATCACAAGCTTTTTTCAATAACGGTGAAATACCTTTACCTTCGTTACCAATTACGAGGGCTGTGGGTCCTTTAGCATCCCATTCACGATAATCTTGTCCATCCATATCTGTTCCGAAGACCCATAATCCGGCCTTTTTCAATTCATTTACAGTATTTACCAAATTAGTTACGCGAGCAACTGGCATATATTCAATTGCACCTGTTGACGTCTTAGCAACTGTTGACGTTAAACCGACTGCGCGACGTTTTGGAATAATAATTCCATGTACACCCGCAGCATCGGCTGTTCTCATAATTGATCCTAAGTTATGTGGATCTTCAACATTATCTAAAATAAGGAAAAATGGTGGTTCATCTTTATCAGCTGCACTTTTGAAAAGATCTTCAATAGTTGCATATTCAAATGCGGCAACTGCTACAATAACGCCTTGGTGATTTTGTTGATCTGATAATAAATCTAATTTACTTTTAGGAACTAGTTGTGTGATAATACCTTTTTTCTTAGCTAACTGTTCAATACCACTTAAAACATCTGATTTTAATCCAGTTTGTAAAAATAATTTGTTAATTGATTGATTACTTTTTAACGCTGCTTCTACAGGGTGACGACCAATAATAAAATCGCCAGCCTCTTCACTACTTCTTGGTTGTCCCATTTAAGTTCTCCTTTTCAACGGTGTTAATACACCATTTTGCCAATTCGGCCAATCTATCGTTTTGATTACTCAAAAATAAGTAGCCAAACAATGCTTCAAATCCAGTTGAAATACGATACGTTATTACTGATGTATTTTTAGCTGAAGTATGACTTTTAGCATTACGTCCACGTTTAAAGTAGTCTATTTCTTCTTCAGTTAAAATATTATTTTCTGTCATTTTATCTATCAAGAAAGCTTGTGCTTTGGCTGATACATAATGTGTTGCTTGATGGTGTAATTGAGTTGGTCTTGTAAGTCCTTGTACAAGTAAGTGTTTACGAACAAATACTTCATAAATACCATCGCCCATATAAGCTAACGCAATCCCATTCATTTGTTGATAATCTGCATTATTTTCCATTAGTCTTTTCTCCATCTAGTTCCTTGTGGTGTGTCTTCCAAAATAATTCCTTCTGCTGCAAGTTGATCTCGAATTTCATCGCTTTTTTGAAAATCTTTTTGTTTCTTAGCTTCTATTCTTTGTGCAATTAATTTTTCAACTCTGATATCTAGAGCATCAGCTACTTGTCCAAAAGCTAATCCAAAAACTGATGTCATTTCTTTAAAAATTTCTAACAAGTGATTAATTGAATCTCGTTCCACTTGTTTGTTTTCAGAATAGACATTCATTTTCTTAGCTAAATCATAGATAACTGCAATACCATTTTGTGAATTAAAATCATCATCCATAGCAGTTTCAAAATTGGATAAGCTCTCATTAATTTGATTTTCTATTAATTTATTTTCTCCTGAAATAGCATCGTTCAATCGATAAGTTAAGTTATCAAATGCTGTTTTCAATTTATTTAAATTATTAGTCGCTTCATCAATATTCGCTTGGCTATACTGAATTGGACGGCGGTAATGCGTTGTTGCCATAAAGAAACGGATAACTTGTGGATTGACTTCTTTAATCATATCATGCACCGTAACAAAATTACCTAGTGATTTACTCATTTTTTCATCATTTTCACCAATTGTTACAAATCCATTATGCATCCAATAGTTAGCAAATTTTTGACCCGTTTCAGCTTCACTTTGAGCGATTTCATTTTCATGATGTGGAAACATTAAATCCTGTCCACCACCATGAATATCAATCGTTGGACCTAGGTATTTTGTTGCCATTACAGAACACTCAATGTGCCAACCCGGACGGCCCTTACCAAATGGAGAGTTCCAAGAAAGATCATCATTTTTGACTGATTTCCAAAGTGCAAAATCAATTTCATCTTCTTTTCGAGCCGTTTCTTCAGTATCAACATGCTGACTGGCACCTTGTTCTAATTCGTTGATATTTTGATCAGATAATTTACCATAATCTGGAGATTTACGCGTTCTAAAATAAACATCCCCATCAGATACATAAGCATAACCTTTATCAATTAAATTTAATATAAATTGAATGATATCATCAATATTTTCTGTCGCCTTTGGATTTTTAGTTGCTGGTTCAATCGCCAATGCCTTGGTATCTTCCATGAAAGCAGCAATAAACTTATCGGCTAATTGTTGAACTGTTATATGGTCTTCTTTAGCAGCTTTGATCATTTTATCATCAACATCTGTAAAATTAGATACATAGTTAACTTTAAAATGACGATATTCAAAATATCGACGAATTGTATCAAACGCAATAGCACTTCGCGCATTTCCAATATGAATATAGTTATAAACGGTTGGCCCGCAAACGTACATACTAACTTTCCCAGACACAAGTGGTTTAAAAACCTCTTTTTGATTCGTTAATGTATTATAAATTGAAATCATTTTATCACCCGCCATTTAATCTTTTTGTTAAAAAAAGACGTCTTTTATATACTTATAAAAGACGTCTTCAACGTTGTTCCACTCCTTAAGATGTAGTGAACCTACATCCAACAATGAGTTAACGTTCATTACACGACTATAATTACTTTGTTCATCATAGCATTTTAAAGAGGCACTTCACAACTAACGTTTGTTTTCTCACATCACCGAAAACTTTCTAAAAAACGCCAATAAGTTGTTACTCTCTCTTATCAAAAATTATTTTGTATTCATTTCTTCTAACGTTTTGTTCAAATGAGCTAATGCTTTTTCACGACCAAGCAATTCGATTGATGCTGGTAGTTCTGGTCCATGCATTTCACGCGTTGTTGCAATACGGATTGGCATATATAATTGACGACCTTTAATTTTTGTATCTTTTTGAATTGATTTAATTGTTGCTTGGATAGCAACAGCATCAAAAATATCAATCGTTTTAATGCGTTCAGCAAATTCTTTTAAAACTGTTGGTGCTGTTTCAACAGCTAACTCTGCCTTTGCTTCATCATCAAGAACAGGTGGTTCGCTTAAAAATACTTCTGCCATTTCAGTAATTTGACCTGTATATGACATTTGTTGCTTATAAAGGCTAATTAATTTACGAGCCCATTCAATTCTTTCTGCACTTGGATCAGCTTCAATTTTACCATCTTGAATTAATTGACGTAAAGCCAAATCCATTACTTTATCTTCATCAGCTGTTTTAATATATTGATTATTAATCCATTCTAATTTTTTACCATCAAATGAAGCTGGTGACTTGCTTAAACGTTTAGGATCAAACATTTTAATCAATTCTTGGCGAGAGAAAATTTCACTTTCGCCAACTGGTGACCAGCCTAATAAGGTAATGAAGTTTACCATAGCTTCTGGCAAGTAGCCTAATTCACGATATTGTTCAATGAATTGGAGAACATTTTCATCACGTTTACTTAATTTTTTTCCTGTTTCTGTATTGATAATTAATGTCATATGTCCAAAGATAGGTGCATCCCAGCCAAATGCTTCATAAATCATCAATTGCTTAGGCGTATTGGCAATATGGTCATCCCCACGAAGAACATGCGTAATTTCCATCAAGTGATCATCAACAACAACAGCAAAGTTATATGTTGGCATACCATCACGTTTTTGAATAACAAAATCGCCACCAATAGTATTGGAATCAAAGGTAATTTCACCTTTAACAATATCTTTAAATTCGTATTTTTTGTTTGCTGGAACACGGAAACGAATAACAGGTGTTAAACCGGCAGCTTTTGACTCTGCAATTTTAGCAGTAATCTCATCATCAGACATACCTGCATATTCGTATTCATAATGTGGCATTTCATTACGTGCTTTTTGAGCATCACGGTCTGCTTCGAGTTCATCTTCTGTTTTATATGACTCGTAAGCTAAATTTTTATCCACTAATTCTTGGATTAATGGTAAATAGATATCTTTACGTTCTGATTGACGATAAGGACCAAATTCTCCTGGTTTGTCAGGACCTTCATCCCAATCCATGCCTAACCATTTTAAGTTATCTAGTTGGCTGCGTTCACCATCAGCAATATTTCTCTTTGTATCAGTATCTTCAATACGGATAACAAAAGTACCCTTTTGACTTCTCGCAAATAAGTAATTAAATAGAGCGGTACGAGCATTTCCAATGTGTAAATGTCCAGTTGGACTTGGTGCATATCTGACACGAATTTTATTTTTAGCCATGATAACGCCTCTTTCTTTTTTCTGTATTTAGTTACTACGATATAAACCGTTTATTTAAGGCTTTATTCAACTAATCTAGTTTACAATGAATCGGATAAAAAATAAAGCCAATAATCTTAGTATTGACTTTATTTCTTATCGTTTATTTTTTTCATTGAATGTAATGGTTTTGCAAAAATCATTCTTCCAGCATCCGTTTGAAGTGCACTTGTAACGACAACGTCAATTGATTTGTTTAGGAAATACTTTCCTTCTTCCACGACAACCATTGTTCCATCATCCAAATAAGCAACACCTTGTTGACGCTCAGAACCATTTTTTATTACCATAACATGTAATTGTTCTCCAGGAATAACCCGAGGTTTCAATGATTTAGCTAGTGCATTTACATTCAAAATCTGGACATTTTGAAATTCGCTAACTTTGTTTAAATTAAAATCATTTGTGACAATAACCCCATCAATCGTTTTAGCTAATTTAATTAACTTACTATCTACTTCTTCAATTTCTTCAAAATCACCTTCATACATTTCAATCGGCATGATTTTTTCATCTTGAAGTTTATTTAAAATATCTAATCCTCTACGACCCCGAACACGTTTGATACTATCAGCTGAATCTGCAATATATTGGAGTTCATATAAAACAAAATTAGGAACTAATAATGTTCCTTCAATAAAGCCAGTTTTAATCAAATCATAAATCCGGCCATCAATTAAGATATTTGTATCTAATATTTTATATTCATGATAATTATCATTGACATTACGGTCTAGTAAACTACTTTCAACGACATCACTTTTCTTATTTTTTGATGCAAATAATTTACGCCAATCCTCCAAACGATTAGTTCCTATAACAAAACCCAAGTATCCAAGTAAAAATAGTAACAAAACGGGTACAATTGTGTTCAATAGCCATATTTCTGATCGATAGAATGGTGTTGAGATTAAAATTGCAATAACCATACCAACAATAGTTGAAACACTCGCTGTTAGTAGCATCATTGGGCTTTGATTAGTTAAATAATTTTCAATATTTGCCAGTAATTTTTCTAGTGGCGTTATGATAAATAAAGATAGAATAAGAGCTAAACCGACACCTATTAAAAAATTAACAACACTATTATTTAATATACCAATCTCCGCAATACTCACTAATTTCCAAAAAAGTGGTAGCAAACTAACACCAATTCCACCGCCGACTAGTGCAACAACACCTTTAATAATATTTCTACGCATTGACAACTCCTCCTTTCTAACTAAACACTACTTTTAGTGCTTCGCTTAGTGTAGCAACACCAACAACTGTAATTCCTTTAGGTGGTGTCCATCCTGATAAATTATTTTTAGGAATAAAAATTCGTTTAAATCCAAGCTTTTGTGCTTCAGCAACCCGTTGTTCAATCCGATTAACACGTCGAATTTCACCAGTCAATCCAATTTCACCTACAAAACTGTCTGCAGGGTCTGTTTCTTTATCTCGATAACTTGACGCAATACTAACAGCAATCGCTAAATCAATAGCTGGTTCATCTAATTTTACGCCACCAGCCGCCTTAAGATAAGCATCCTGGTTCTGTAATAATAAACTTGCACGTTTTTCAAGAACGGCCATTATTAATGACACACGATTGTGATCAAGCCCTGTAGTTGTACGCTTCGCCGTTCCGTAAACTGTTGGTGTGATTAATGCTTGAACTTCAACCAAAATAGGTCGTGTTCCTTCCATAGATACAACAATAGCAGAACCTGTTGCGCCAGCCAAACGTTCTTCTAAGAAAATTTCTGATGGGTTTGCAACTTCAAATAACCCACCTTCACGCATATCAAAAATTCCAATTTCATTTGTTGAACCAAATCGGTTTTTAACAGCGCGTAAAATACGGAACGTGTGATGCATATCTCCTTCAAAATAAAGGACTGTATCAACCATATGTTCCAAAATTTTGGGACCAGCAATTGCACCACCTTTTGTTACATGTCCAACAATAAAAATCGTAATACCATTCGTTTTAGCAATTTGTAATAATTCAGCAGTTACTTCTCGAATTTGAGAAACACTGCCAACTGCAGCAGACATTTCTGGTTCTTGCATTGTTTGAATTGAGTCAATGACTACGTAATCAGGATTTAATGTCTCAATATTTTGACGAATATTACCCATATCTGTTTCAGGGTAAAGATAAAATTTCTGACCTCCAACACCGAGGCGCTGTGCACGCATTTTAATCTGAACAGCACTTTCTTCACCAGAAACATATAAGACAGTTCCGCCAGTTTGGCTTAGTTGACCAGAAACTTGTAAAAGTAATGTTGATTTACCAATGCCTGGATCACCACCAATTAAAACTAATGACCCGGGTACAACACCACCACCAAGAACACGATTTAATTCACCTAACTCAGTTTCAACACGTTCTTGTTCTGCCATTGAGATATCATCTAATAGTTCTGGTTTAACAGAAGCTCCAGTAAAACTGACACGAGCTTTACGATCTGCTTTTTGTGATTGTTCACGCTCTTCTACCATCGTGTTCCATTCGTTACAGTTAGGGCAACGACCCAAATACTTTGGTGAGGTGTATCCACAGTTTTGACATACAAATTGCGTTTTTACTTTTGCCATACAAACTCCCCACCCTTTCATTATAAATTCTATTGTTAATATTTTATCACATAAACGACAACCTGTAATTTCAATTGAAATTCTTAATCATTCTATAATAACTATTTACCTGATGAACCAAATCCGCCAATACGTTTTGTAGCGGTCACCTTTTCATTATCAACAGTTAAATAGGGCATAAAAATCCCTTGGCCTATCCGATCTCCTTTTTTTACCATTTGATCTTTTAAACTAAAATTAACAATTTGTATGAAAATTTCACCTTCATTTTTTTCGTTATTATAGTAATCAGAATCAATAACACCAATTCCATTTGGTAAAATCAGTCCACGTTTTAAGGGGCTACTTGAACGATTTGCTAATAATAAAAATTCATTATCTAGCATATACGCTTTAATTCCTGTGGGAATTAAATAAGGTTTCAAAATTTTATTTGCTTGAATGAGCTCTTCTTCAGCCACCGATTCACGATGCCTAATTAGCCATAAAACCTTTAAAAATCCACTTTTCCAGATTGAAGGTAATGTAAAATCTTCAGCTGCAGCTAAGTCATATCCTGCCGAAGTTGTTGTTGATCGAACGGGTAAGTCAATTTTCCCTGCATATTTAGTAACAATTTCAAATCCTCTTGTTTTCATTTGTTTATCCCCGTAATCTGTTTACTTTTTATCTTACCTCATTTATGACATAAATGGCTAGTTTTTGGGCATTTTTTAATGGTATAATTACATTCAAAGGGAAGGTGTTCAAATGGATTTCCAACTAAATGAAACCGATTTACGCGTGTACAACGTTAATGACGAGTTAATTAGTCGAATTAGTTTTACCATGATTAATGCTAATCAGACAATGGTCATTGAACATACTTGGGTAGCTGACAATCAGCGTCATCAAGGGCTTGCAAAAAGTACAACTGATTACTTAATTAAACAAGTTATTCTAAATCAGCAAACTATTTTACCATTATGCCCTTATACAAAGTTTTATTTTAGTGAACATCCAGAACTTTTAGAATTAATTTATACACCTAAATAAAAAATAGGAGAGTGACACACATGAATCAAGACAATTTAAAAAAATTAGTTGGACAAAAAGCTGTCGAGTTTATTAAAGACGGTATGGTTGTTGGACTTGGTACAGGCTCAACCGTTAAATTTATGGTAGATGCATTAGGTCAACGTGTTAAAAATGAAAACTTATCAATTATCGGTGTTTCAACATCAATTAGAACTGAAGAACAAGCAAAATCACTTGGTATTCCAGTTAAATCAGTTGATGAAGTTGACCACATTGATTTAACAATTGATGGTGCAGATGAAATTGATGACCATTTCCAAGGTATTAAAGGTGGCGGTGCTGCTCATTTATTTGAAAAAATTGTTGCTATTAATTCAAATCAAAATATGTGGATTGTTGATGAAAGTAAAATGGTTCATACGTTGGGTAAATTCCCTCTTCCCGTTGAAGTTATCCCTTACGGTAGTCATCAATTATTCAAAAAATTAGAAGCTAAAGGATTTAATCCCAAATTTAGAACTGTTGATAATGAAAATGTTTTAACTGACTCTAAAAATTTTGTCATCGATTTATATTTAGGTGAAATAAACGATCCTGCTAGCATACAAGATTATTTAGCTAAACAAGTTGGTGTTGTAGAACAAGGTCTATTTTTAGATTGTGTAAATACGGTTATCGTTGGACGTCAAGATGGTCCTGAAGTTTTACACGCACGTTCTGACACCTTTACAATTAAATAATTCTAAAGAAGAGCTAATTTTTATTGGCTCTTTTTAAATACGCAAATTGATTTTATTTAAAAATGAGAATTTTCTTTTCTTTTTAACATTGTTTACTAATCTAACGAGATATATTATAATAGCCACAGTACTTAAATCTTATATAGGAGTGTGATTTTTTTGACACAATCAATTAGTTCAGAACAACTCGCAAAATTCCAAAAAAATTTACATGCACGTGAAAGCCATGAAGTTATTGAACGTGCCGTTACAAAAAATGGTATTTTAGCAAATAGTTACGATTTAAAAGCCCAAGCTAAAATGGAACCTGTTTTCTCAATTGATCTGGATGTTGGTAATGTTTCTAACCAAAAGCAATCAGGTCGTTGTTGGATGTTCGCCGCATTAAATACAATGCGTCATGACATGAAAACAAATTTTAAAGTTGCCAAAGATTTTGAATTGTCACAAAATTTCACTTACTTCTGGGATAAACTTGAAAAAGCAAATTACTTTTATCAAAATGTTCTTGAAACAGCTGATAAACCAACTAGTGACCGTACCGTTTCATGGTTAATGACAACTCCACAACAAGATGGCGGCCAATGGGATATGATCGTTGCAATTATTGAAAAATATGGTGTTGTTCCTCAATCTGTGATGCCTGAAACATATAATAGTTCTAAATCAAGCGAAATCAATTCAACTTTAAACTTAAAATTAAGAAAAGATGCTGTTGATTTACGTGAACTCGTTGCTGCCGGAACAAGTTCAAAAGAAATTGAAGTCGTCAAAGAAGCTAAACTTACTGAAATTTATCGTTTATTAGCATACAGTTTTGGTGAACCTCCTGCAACATTTGACTTTGAATATCGTGATTCTGATAATGAATATCATATTGATAAAAATTTAACACCAAAAACATTCTATGAAAAATTTATCGGTTGGGACTTAGATGAATACGTCTCAATCATTAATGGTCCAACAGATGATAAACCTTACAATAATATGTACACAGTTGATCGTCTTGGAAATGTTGTTGATGGGCGTCCTATTCGCCATTTAAACATTAACATGGCTGATTTTAGAGATGTTGCCATCAAACAATTACAATCTGGCGAGAGCGTCTGGTTCGGTTGTGATGTTGGTCAATCGTCTGAACGCCAAATTGGTATTATGGATACTGAACTTTATCATAAAGATGAATTGTTCAATATTGATCTAGCTTTATCAAAAGCTGAACGCCTTGATTACGGTGAGAGTCTAATGACTCATGCTATGGTTCTAACAGGTGTTGATTTGGTTAATGATCAAGCAACCAAATGGAAAGTTGAAAACTCATGGGGCGAAAAAGTTGGTAATAAAGGCTTCTTCGTTATGAGTGATGACTGGATGGAAGAATATTGTTATCAAGTTGTCGTTAACAAAAAATTCTTACCAGAAAAATTACAAGCTATTCTAAAAGAAGAACCTAAAGTCCTTGCTCCTTGGGATCCAATGGGTGCATTAGCATAATTAAAAAAGTAACAACAATATTGAATTGTTGTTACTTTTTTTGTGTTAAAATTTTTTTGCTTTTAATTGTTAAATCATCATTTAATGTATACCAAATAGGGACACCATTCGGAACCTCAACGCCATCAATATCTGCATCTGAAATATTTTCTAAATATTTTATCAATACCCTAAGTGTACTGCCATGTGCGACAATCAACTGGTTATTACCTTGTCTTAACTCTGGGGCAATGACATCTTGCCAGTAAGGTAAAATCCGTTTAAATGCCATTTCTAAGCTTTCTGATGTTGGTAAGCTACTTTTAACACGTTGCTTGTACCGTCTATCATTATCAGGTACAGATAAACTAGGTGGGATAGTCGTATAACTACGGCGCCATTGGGCTACTTGTTTAATACCGTAGATACGTTTGGTTTCATCTTTATTTAAACCGCGCAAGGCACCATAATGTCGTTCATTAAGACGCCAATTTTTCTGTATTGGAATCCAAAGTTGATTCATTTCTTCCATCATAATATTACTCGTTTTAATAGCTCGTTTTAAGACAGATGTATGAACCTGTGAAAATTGAATATTTGTATTAAGAATAACTGTTCCTGCAACTCTAGCTTCAGCGATGCCCTTAGCCGTTAATGGAACATCTGTCCAACCGGTGTATTCATTATTTTGATTTGCTAGACTCTCACCATGTCTTACCATGACTAATTCAACCATTATTAAAACCTTCTTCACTCTTCATTAATACTCATTATAACAAAAAAGACTTAAAACAACATTGTTGTCTTAAGTCTTTTAATTATTTATTTTACTCGACCAGCAAAATCTGGTTTCCAGTAAGCACTCATTGTGCTAATTTTAACATTTTGTCCTTCAGTTGGAGCTTCAGCAAATTGACTTCCACCTAAGTAGATAGCAACATGGTATGATGATCCTTTTGATCCCCAGAAAAGTAAGTCTCCAGGTTGTGCTTGAGAAACTGATTCATAGCTAACTTGTCCTTCTTGAGCAACAGTGTAGCCACCAATAGATTTTCCAGCAGCATGAGCATAAACATAACTAGTAAATCCTGAACAATCAAAACCGCTCAATGATTTTCCGCCCCATACATATGGGATGCTCTTTGTTGTTAATGATCTTGCTAGAGCAGTAATACTACTTGTATCAAGACTTGAAGCACTCACAGCACTTGTTGCTGCTTTTTTACTTGAACTATTTGTAGTTGAAGTTGTGACAGCTTTTTCACTTGAAGCTGAAGTATTTGAGCTTTTTACTGCTTTATTACTTGAAGTATCTGTACTTGCAGCTTCAGTTGCTTTTGATGCAGCTGCATCTGCTGCTGCTGCATCGTTCTTTTCATTTGCTGCTTTAGTTTCTGCTGCTGCTTTTTCAGCAGCTTTTTCTGCTGCTTTTGCTTTATCGATAGATGATTGTGTATCTGATTTTTTTGTATCAATTTGTGCTTTTAATGTATTTGCGTTTGCTTGTTTAACCGCTAGTTCAGCTTGTTTGTTTGTATATTCTTTAACTGTTTTTTGTTGATCTGCAGCCTTTTCATCTAATTCAACTTTAGAAGATTTAACTTCTGCTTTATCAGCTTTTTGTTGTTTAGCAGCTTTTTGACCAGCACCAACTAATGTTGTAACTGTTCCCACACGTTTGAAGGCATCAACAACACTTTTTGAATCTGAAACAAATTCAACCATGCTTGCTGTACTTCCATCAACTTGTAAAGCACGTGTTTGATCAGCTAATTGTGAATCTCTTTGTGAAATTTCAACATTTAATCTGCTGATCTTCTTACCTAATTTGTATTGATCTGATTCAAGTTTTGCAGCTGTATCTTTAGCATCCTTAACTTCAGCTTGAGTTGAAGTAATTTCACTATTAATTGTTGCTAATTTTGCAGCAACTTTAGTGCTCTTGCTATTTAATTTAGCAATCGTGCTTGTTAGTTCAGTTACACTATCTGAAGCGTTAGCTTGTTCTGCAACTGCGCTCATTCCAATAAGTGTAGCTGTCATCATCATTACTTTAGCAATTTTACTATTAATTTTCAAAAGGCACTCTCCTAGTTGATTTCATAATTATTATTTAATTTTAGCGTATTCGTTTTTCTCGACTAGAATAGAATAGCACGGTTCTTAGGTACATACCATTACGGTTAGTTTACATTCGAATTTAATTTACATCTTTTAATTTCAGTATGATTACACAAATGTTACAAAAGGCCATTTCCATTGTTTTTATCCCTCTTATTTGTTGTTAAATAGGCATTTACGAGTTCTATATTAAAATGACAAAAGCGTAATACAATTAGTCGTTTTTCACTGATTTAACATTACTTAATTAATCAAAGTTGTCCTTTTCATTCTTTTACATTTTTTCAATTATTTAATAATACCGTAAGAAAAAATTTTTTTTGCTTTTTATCCCTTTTTTTATCGTATAATCAGCTTAATTAATGTAATGAAAGGTATGAATAAATATGGCTAAAAATAATAACTTGGGAATGCCATCTCCAATAAAAGGCAGTTCTCAAAGCAATAAAAATAAGCATCCAATACTGTGGACACTATTGATAATTATGATTTTAGGTATTGCTTCTGGAGGTGTATATGCCTATTCAGTATTCACACATACTGAAGATACCGTCGCAAAAACTTACAAGAAAACCAAAGCAAAAAAATTAAGAAATGTTTCCAGTATTTTGAGTGAGAAAAAACCTTTTTCAATTCTATTAATGGGGACTGATACTGGCGCACTTGGTCGAAGTGATACAGGACGCACGGATACAATGATCGTTGCAACAGTTAATCCAACAACAAATAAAACTACCTTAACAAGTATTCCTCGTGATACTCAAGTTAAAATTGACGGAAGTGATGAAAGCTCTTCAAAAATAAACAGTGCCTATACCTATGGTGGCAAAGATGGTTCAACATCTGCTGTTAATACTGTTCAAAATTTATTAGATATCCCAATTGATTATTATATGTTAATTAACATGAATGGATTAAAGAAAATTGTTGATACCGTTGGTGGTGTTGATGTCAAACCATTACTTTCATTTAAACTTGAAGGAACTCATTATAAAAAAGGTAAGACAATCCATTTAAACGGCAAACAAGCCTTAGCTTATACGCGAATGCGTCATTCAGATCCACTAGGTGATTATGGCCGTCAAAAACGTCAAAAACAGATTATTACAGCAATTACCGGAAAAGCTAAATCTGTAAATTCACTCGCAAACTACAAAAAATTATTAAAAACAATTGACGGAAACATGGTAACTGATCTTAGTTTTAATGATATGCTCACAGTAGAAACAAACTACAGCGCCGCTACAGAATCAATTCACTCTGATTTCTTGCAAGGAGTAAGTACAGATGTTGATGGTCTTTCATATGAAGTTCCAACATCGACTGAAAAGAAACGCGTCTCAAATGCTATTCGTTCTCAATTAGGTTTAAACAAATCAACACAAGCCTTTACTAGTTTAGAACAGCAACTCTCTAAATAAATAGATATAAAAAAGAAACGGACCTCAATTAAAATTTGAGGTCCGTTTCTTTTTTACCAATTTTCTAAAAACTTTTGGTATTTCATTTCTCTTTGTTCAATAAGTTCATTAGATGATTTAGTCGCTAGGTTCTTCAGCAATTCATTTAGACTACTGTCCATTAGACTTATTGTTGCTGCCTGATTAGTTTCTGGCAATACCACATCAATCAATCCAATATTAAATAACTCAGTAGCCGTCATTGGCAAACTTGTTTCAATCTCATTTGGATTAGTTTTCTTCAAAATAGCACTAACGGCTTCTGGAGATGCTACTGAAAATAAGCTATTTTCAACCATCATAATAGCATTTGCATTTGCTAAAGCCAGTGCACCACCGCTTTGACCTTCACCTAAAAAAATGGCAATATTCGGCACTTGTAATGCACCCATTTTTAAAATCATTTCAGAAATAATATAGCTCTGTCCTGTTTGTTCTGATTTAACGCTGGCATCTGCGCCGGGCATATTAATTAGCGTTACAACAGGTCGCTTAAATTTTTCAGCTTCATTTAGTAATCGCATTGCTTTTCGATACCCACTTGGCTTCACGGCACCAAAATTATAGGCTAAACGTTCTTCTAAATTTACGCCCCGATTAATGCCAATAACTGTCACTGGGCACTTATGAAAAAGTCCAATCCCACCAATAATGGAAGCATCCTCTTCGCCAACTCGATCACCATGATTTTCGAAAAACACATCAAATAGACTAGAAATAATAAATTTAGCACTTAATCTATCATTCGATCGAACTTTTTTTAAAAAATCTGAGTCCATTTTTAATATCCCCTCACACGTGTAATAGTAGTAGCTGACTAAGAATCTGTTTTATGTTTTTCCGATCAATAACCTGATCAACAAATCCATTTTCATATAAACCTTCTGCTGTTTGAAAATTAGCAGGTAGCTTTTCATTTGTCGTCTGTTTAATCACTCTTTCACCAGCAAAGCCAATTTTAGCTTGTTTTTCAGCTAATACAATATCGTTATTTAGTGCAAAGCTAGCACTGACACCACCCATTGTTGGATCCGTCAATAGGGACATGACTAATAACCCTGCATTATCTAGTTTTTGTTTCATGTAAAGAATCGAATTCATTTGTAATAACGAATAAATTCCCTCTTGCATTCTTGCACCACCAGAAGCAGTAACGATTACAAATGGCAGTCGTTTATCTAATGCGACTTGCATCCCTAACTTAATTCTAGTCCCTGCCGTCGTATTCAATGATCCCATCATAAAAAAACTATCCATTACTGCTAAAATCAATGGTTGTTGATCAATGCTACCTTCACCGACAATAACGGCTTCATCAGATGTCGTTGAACGCTTAGCACGTTCCAGTTTTTCTGAGTAACCTGGAAATTGTGCTTTATTTTCTGTTTTATTTGCTACATTTATTACCTCAAAACCGTTTTCATCTGTTAAAATAGCAATTCTCTCCATAGCAGTCAAGCGTTTATAAGTTTGGCATTTAGGACAAATAAAATAAGGTGCCCATTCACTTTCATGTAAATGCGTCCCACAATTTCGGCACTTTTGCCATTGATTTGTCTTTGGATAATGACTCATTACCGCCACCGCCTTTAAATTTTGCTATCAATTGAAATGGTATTTTCAATAAATTCTTGTGATTTTATAATTATTTTTAATTGCGTTAAATTAGTTTCAATTCCTGAAATATAAATTGATTCAAGTGATTTTTGCATTTTTAAAATAGCTAATTCTCTCGTTTCAGCATGACAAATAATTTTTGCTAATAGTCCGTCATAGAAAGCAGAGATGGTGTCACCGACACCATAACCCGTTTCAATTCGAATATCTTTAGGAAAATCAAAACATGTAATTTTAGTTTTCACACTTGGAATTAAGGATAATCGACATTCGATTGCATGTCCATTCATTTCTACATCATTATTCAATACTTCTTTACCTTCAGCAACTAACAACTGTTGTTGAACAACATCCATTTTAACAGTTTCTTCAGTAACACCATGTTCGACTTGCAATCGTGTATTCATTTCTAAAAAATAAAATTGATTATTCGCAAATAAAAATTCTACAGTTCCTAATCCAACGTAATGTAAATTTTTGATTAACTGACGCGTAAAATAGTAGAGTTGGCTTTGTTGCTCACTAGTTAAGACAACTGATGGGCTTTCTTCAATCACTTTTTGTCGGTGATTTTGCAAGCTACAATCCCGATTTCCTAACACTTGAACATGGTGCCCATCACCGATAATTTGCACTTCTATATGCCGCGCGTTTATCAATTTTTTTTCAAGATAAAAACTTCCCTCAGCAAAAGAAGCCTTTGCTTCTTGCTGAACAATCTCAGCGCCAGATAACAAATCAGATTTCCTTTCAACTGCTCTGATACCCTTGCCGCCTCCGCCATGTGAAGCTTTAATTAATAGTGGGAATCCAATTTTATTTGCTTGCTCAATCAATTCTTCGTTAGAAGTAATTAAATCAGATCCAGGAATAACGGGTACCCCTTTCTCAATTGCTAACAAACGAGATTTATCTTTATCTGCTAGTTGCTGGATTAATTCCGCTTCCGGACCAATAAAAGTAATACCACATTCCATACACATTTGTGCAAAATGCGCATCTTCTGATAGAAACCCGTATCCTGGATGAATTGCATCAACATTTAAACTTAATGCTGCCATCAATATACTCTCTCGATTTAAATAAGAATCTTTTGCTAAGGCTGGCCCAATGCAAATTTTTTCATCAGCAAGTTCAACAAATCGACTTTGTGCATCCACTGTTGAATAAATAGCGACCGTTTGTATATTTAATTTTTGGCAAGCGCGAATAATTCGTTCAGCCACTTCTCCACGATTCGCTATTAAAATTTTTCGAAACAAATGACTCACCTATCCATCTATTCTAATTTTAAGTAACTCTTGATCAAATTCGACTAATTCACCATCATCTACTAGTTGTTCAAGTACGATACCTGTCACTGGCGATTGGATATCATTGTATAATTTCATACTTTCAATTTGAGCAATAACCTGCTTTTTAATAATTTTAGTCCCAATTGTTCCCATTTTATCAAAATGAACTAACCCAACAAGTGGGCTTTTAACGATAAAAATGGTGTCACTATCATCTTCTTGTATATTTGTTGCTACTTTTATTTTTTCGGCTGTTTTTTCTTGATCTACAACTACTTTAAAGTCACCATCTTCAATTTCAACATGAGAAAATGGCATTGTCGCAATTTTATCTAATAATTGATTAATTTCATTAAATTTCATTAATTTGCACACACCTTAAATTTTTATTAGTAAACTTCCATATGCTAAGCCAGCTCCAAATCCAGTTAATAAAACTGTACCACCCGTAAACCCTTGTTGAATTGCTTCATTTAGGGCCATTGGAATCCCGGCTGAAGATGTATTTCCGTGATGAATAACACTTGTTGCAAATTTTTCAATTGGCATCCCTAACTCATCAGCAATTGTTTCAATAATTCTTAAATTTGCTTGATGGCAAACAACCAAATCAATATCACTTGTTTTTAACTTATTATCTTTAAGTAATTGTTTCATCTGATTAGGCACAACTGTTGTAGCAAATTCAAACACATCTCGTCCCTCTTGGAAAAATGCATCTATTGTTGGATAATTATCTTCATTAACATCACTTAATGGTTCAATACGTCCACTATGAATAACATCCTTTTTTTGCCCATTTGTTTCTATTTTTTCAGCAATAAAGCTTTCATCCGCTGAATTATTTGAGGCTTCAAGAAGAGCACCACCTGCACCGTCTCCAAAAAATACAGCGCTTGTTCGATCCTTAAAATCCATCATTTTTGAGTTAACTTCTGCACTAATCACAATTGCCCGTTTGTATTGCCCTGTACGTAAAAACTTTTCTGCGGTACTCATAGCAAATATAAATCCCGCACAAGCAGCGCTAATATCGAAAGCAAAGGCGTTCATTGCGCCAATATTTCCTTGAACAATCGCAGCTGTCGATGGTGTTAAGGCGTCTGGCGAAATTGTGGAAATAATAATTAAATCAATATCTGTGGCTTCATACCCAGATTTAAGTAAAAGTTCATTTGCTACTTTTGTACTCAAATCTGATGTATTTTCATCAATTGCATAGTGTCGTGTTTTAATCCCAGTATGCGCCACTATCCATTCATCCGAGGTTGGCATAAATTTAGCTAATTCATTATTTGTCACAATTCGTTCCGGCACAAAATGTGCCATATTTTTTATTTTGACATAATTATTCAATTTACCCATTCTCCCAGTCGTTAAGTTTAATTCATTCTATTTTATCAATAATCGCAAAATTAAGACACCAAAATAATTAACGCTTAATAATTCTTTAATTTCATAATACGCCAGTATGGCAATCTTTCATTAAAAAAAGCACTAAACCCCATAGTAACAAGGTCGAGTGCTTTTAAGTAAAACTATTATGCGAGTAAATGGATTCGAACCATCACGGGATATTATCCCACCAGATCCTTAGTCTGACGCGTCTGCCAATTCCGCCATACTCGCAAGAACAATCATAATTGTAGCAAAAATTGTTCCTTGTTACAAGTCCCATTTAAAATAAATTAGTATTCCATTAAAATTAACTTACTTCGACACTTCGAGCAAACGTAGCGTGACAGGTTAATTTTTCTTTGTCGTTGATACTGTTGTCCACAATTAGAGCATTGATAGTGAATAACTCTTTTCTTTTTAGCCTGTTTTGGACCAAGAGGGGCAAACCGGCTACCACCTACAATTGTCAGTAGCTGTTTGAAATCATGATCACGATGTTGATAACCCTTTTTAGCAATATGCAGATGATAATGACATAATTCATGCTTGATAACACCTATTAAAATATCCTCACCATGTTCCGTCAGCATTTTAGGATTAATTTCAATATTATGGTCATTTAATCGATACCGTCCACCCGTCGTTCGTAGTCTTTTATTAAATGTTGCTTTGTGGATAAATGGCTGCTTAAAAAAAGTTGTGGATAAGTTTTGAACTAAAGCTGTTAATTCAAAATCAGTCATCTTATTTATCCGTTGGTCGTTTCATTGTTAACTGAACGCGATTACGTTTCAAATCAACTTCCATTACCCACACTGTAACTATGTCCCCAACC
Source organism: Dellaglioa sp. CoH-57-MRSF-21 (assembly GCF_056781915.1). The sequence continues at coordinate 74,949 of NZ_JBXAXU010000006.1, forward strand.
GCAACCACTTCACTTGGTTTCTTAACGAACTTATCTGTTAATTGTGAAATGTGGACAAGTCCATCTTGTTTAACACCAATATCTACAAACGCACCAAAATCAATTACGTTCCGAACGGTTCCTTGTAATGACATGCCGGGTTCTAAGTCCTCAATTGTTAACACATCGTGTCGTAGTAACGGTGCCGGCATATCGTCACGTAAATCACGGCCTGGTTTTTGTAAACTAGCTAGAATATCTGCTACTGTTTCCACACCACTACCCACAACTTGTGCCAAATTTTCAGCATTTGTCTGTGCTAATTGGTCATTTGTCTCAGTTTTACCCAAATTAGTTATTTTTATCCCCAATTCTTTCAACAAAATCTTTGTTAGTGGATAACTTTCAGGATGAATATCAGTATTATCTAAAATGTTATCCCCAGAAACAATACGTAAAAATCCAATTGCTTGTTCATAAGCTTTTGGTCCTAAGCGTGGTACTTTCTTAAGTTGTTGACGCTTCGTAAATTTACCATTTTCGTCACGATAAGTAACAACATTTTTAGCAATTGTTAAATTTAATCCAGAAATTTTTGTTAATAGCTCTGAACTAGCTGTATTTAAATTAACCCCAACTTTATTCACAGCATCTTCAATCACGACATCTAACTGTGCATCCAATTTTTTTTCAGCAACATCATGTTGATACTGACCGACTCCAACAGATTTAGGATCAATCTTAATTAATTCAGCCAAAGGATCTTGCAATCTACGGCCGATACTAATAGCAGAGCGTTCTTCAACGTGAAGTTCTGGGAATTCATCACGAGCTGCTTGACTAGCTGAATAAACCGATGCCCCAGCCTCATTTACAATGACATAAAAAATTGGCCGTTCGATTTCTTTTAAAATATCTGAAACAAATTGTTCAGATTCTCGACTTGCTGTTCCATTTCCAATTGCAATCATTTCAACTTGGTATTTTTCAAGGAACTGTTTAAATTGTCCAGCAGCTGCGGCACGTTTTTCACCATTTGCAGGTTTATGTGGATAAATTACCAATTTGTCTAAGAATTTACCTGTACCATCCACGATGGCTAACTTACAGCCTGTTCGATAGGCTGGATCAAAACCTAAAACAACTTTCCCTTTTAATGGTGCTTGCATAAGTAAATGGTATAAGTTATCCCCAAACACATTAATAGCTTGTTCTTCAGCAACCTCTGTCATACCTTTACGAATTTCACGCTCAATTGATGGTTTAATAAAGCGTTTATAACTATCTTGATACGCATTTTCAATGATTGGTACAGCGTCACCACTATTTTTCCCAATAATTCTAAAATGCATAAATGTCATAATTGCTTGTTCTGGTACAACAACGGAAGCTTTTAAGATTCCCTCTTTTTCACCACGATTAATTGCCAGTACACGATGCGGAACGACTGATTTTAAAGATTCACTAAACTCATAGTAATCACGATAAATACCTTTTTCGTCTTTTTCTTCAGCTTTAACTTTTGCTTCAAACAAACTATCTTTTTGAGTTACTTTACGAATCCACTCACGATATTCGGCACTTTCACCAAATGCTTCAGCTAAAATTTCATGTACCCCAGCAAAAACGTCTTCTTCAGTTAAAATTTCAGCATCAACATTAATAAATGTGCTTGCTTTCTGATTAATTTCAGCTGCTGTTTGGGGGAATGTCAACAACCATTTGGCAAATGGTTCTAATCCAGCCTCTTTGGCAATAGTGGCCTTAGTACGACGTTTTTGTTTAAAAGGTAAATAATAATCTTCAATCTGTTGCAATTTTTTTGCTAAACTAATTTTATTTTTTAAAGCTTCTGTTAAATTACCTTGTTCTTCAATTATGTGGATAACTTCTGCTTTACGTTTTTCTAAACTCTCAACATGTTTATAAGTTGTCTCAATTTCACGAATTTGAACTTCGTCTAAACTATCTGTTCTTTCTTTTCGATATCGTGCAATAAATGGAACAGTATTTCCTTCATCAAGCATCCCTAAAACTGCGTTAATTTGTTTTTCTCGATACTGATTTAGCTCTTTTAATACTAACGGCATAATGTTTTTTTCCATGATAACGACCTCAATTCGAATATTTTTTGTTCATAAAAAAGAGACTAATAATAGGCGTCAGTACAACCATTCCTAATATCAATCTCTTTAATTAAATTTAACCTAAAATTTGTTGCATGATACGTTGCATCATATCAGTTGTTTGCGTCATTCCTTTATCTTGTTTTTCTTCTGAAGCTTTAAATGCATCAACCTCGACAAGATGTTTCTCAACATTAATACTACTTGTCATCTCATCGCAACCTTCAACAAAAGTACGATAACCACTAATTAATTTTTTATGTTTTCCCAAAACAGGAATGGGTACTTGTAAATCATCTAATTTGCTTAAATTTTCTTGGTAACTTGCTGTACCTTCAACAAATTTTTCTTTAGTAGTTGTGAATTCATCATCTGAAACAATAGAAAAGTCACCTGCAGTAATGGCTTTTTCCATTACTTCGTAATGATCATTTAAAGAATTACCCATTTCTTCAGTTGCTTGCGCAACATCATTTAACGCATTGATATAATAATTTACATTAACTCTTTTTTTCAAGATATAAACTTCCTTTTATTTATTTTTTCTGAATAATCGTTGGCCAAGCTTCACAATTTCAACAATCACAATAATTGAGAATGATCCCGCTAAAACAATACCCCATTGATACATATCTAAATGGCTAACATGGAACATTTTATTTAATCCGGGGATTAAAATAGTTGCTGCGAGCAACGCAAATGATGCCAAAATTGACCAATTAAACGTCACATTTTTAAAGATATTACGGTTGAAGATTGACCCATGGATTGATTTAACATTGAATGCATGGAATAACTGAATTAATCCTAATGTTGCAAAAGCCATTGTTAAAGCATCTGCATGAATTAATTTATCACCCATATGAACAGGATACGTTAAAGCCAACCAATAAACAAATAATGTTATAGCCCCTTCTAAGATACCTTGATAAATAATACTTGGCATCACACCACCAGAGAAGAAGTTTGATTTACGTCCACGTGGTTTTTGATCCATCAATCCTTTTTCAGCAGGTTCTACACCAAGTGCAATTGCGGGAAATGTATCTGTTACCAAGTTAATCCACAAAATATGGACTGGTGCCAAAATACTCCAACCCATCATTGTCATAACAAACAAGGTTAATACTTCACCTAAGTTTGCAGAAAGTAAATATTGAATTGATTTTTGAATATTAGAAAAGACTTTTCGTCCTTCCTTAACAGCAAAAACAATTGTCGCAAAATTATCATCAGCGAGAACCATATCTGAAGCACCTTTAGATACTTCAGTTCCTGTAATACCCATCCCAATTCCAATATCAGCCGATTTCAAAGCTGGCGCATCGTTCACACCATCACCAGTCATAGCAACCACTTGATTCTTTTTCTGCCATGCTTTAACAATTCGCACTTTATGTTCAGGCGATACCCTTGCATATACAGAATATTGTTCAACCTTATTTTCAAATTCTGAGTCTGATAAATCATCTAATTCAGAACCAGAAATAATTGCTTCATGTTGTCCAGCTTCAACAATTCCTAATCGAACTGCAATAGCTTCGGCAGTATCGCGATGATCGCCTGTAATCATCAAAGGACGGATCCCGGCTTTCTTAGCTTCGCTAACTGCAGCAGCAGCTTCTGGTCGCTCTGGATCAATCATTCCAACTAATCCAGCAAAAATCAAATCATTTTCCACAGTTTCTGAATCTAATACCGCTGGAATTGCAGGCATTTCACGATACGCGAATGCTAACACGCGTAATGCTTGCGTTGCCATATCATGATTATTAGTCATAATATAATCTAGCTGTGCATCAGTTATCGGTTTAATTTCGCCATTTTCAATATAACGTGTTACCCGTTTTAATAGTTGATCGGGAGCACCCTTAACAGCAACAAAAAAAGATTTATCCTCATTTTTTTGAATTGTTGACATCAATTTACGTTCTGAATCAAATGGAACTTCAGCAACTCGAGGTTCACTGCTTAATAATGCATCCACATCTAATCCATGATCTAAATGATATTGAATTAGAGCCGTCTCTGTTGGGTCACCAATTAAATTGCCCTCAGATGTTTGTTTTGTGTCATTACTGAAAGACATCACCTGGTATAGTGGACTTTCTAAATTTGTTTCCACCTTATCGGCATCTAATAACTCATTATTTATAAATATTTTTTCAACAGTCATTTGATTTAACGTTAATGTACCCGTCTTATCTGATGCAATAATGTCAGTACTACCAAGTGTTTCAACTGCTGGTAATTTTCTAACAATCGCATTTCTTTTTGCCATCTTTTGTGTTCCAAGTGCTAAAATAATTGTAACAATAGCTGGTAATCCTTCTGGAATTGCAGCTACAGCTAATGAAATCGCAATTAACAACATATCAATGACACTATTATCTCCATTTTGTAGACCAACGAAGAAAACAATAACAGCAATAATTAATATTAAAATAGTTAATGTTTTACCTAATTGGTTAAGATTATCTTGTAGTGGTGTTTTCATTTCATCGGCAGAATTGAGCATTCCTGCAATACGTCCAACTTCAGTGTTCATCCCTGTTCCAACAACGATTCCTTCACCACGCCCATAAGTTACATTACTATTCATAAACGCCATATTATGGCGATCGCCAATACCAGCATCTTCATCATTTAATAAATTTAAACTTTTATCAACAGGTACTGATTCACCAGTTAAAGCAGATTCTTCAATTTTAAGAGAAGCAATCTGTGTTAAACGTAAATCTGCTGGAATAACATCCCCTGCTTCAAGTAAAACAATATCTCCAGGTACTAAATTTTCACTTTTTACAGTTTCAATTTGCCCATTTCGTTTTACATTTGCGTTAGGTGTCGACATTTCTTTTAACGCATTAATTGCCTCTTCAGCCTTAGATTCTTGAAAAACACCGAATACAGCGTTTAAAACAACAACTAACATGATGATAATTGCGTCCACAACTTCACCTGATGATGCCGCAATTAACGCAGCCACAATTAAAACGATTATCATGAAATCTTTAAACTGATCAAAGAATTTTTGTAATATTGTTTTACGTTTACCTTCTGACAACTGATTCAATCCATACTTGTCTGTTCTTTCTTTAACCTCTTGGGTTGTTAACCCTGCCAAATCTGTCTTTTGGCCTGCTAAAACTTCGTCAACTGATTGTGCGTAAATCCTTTTTGTCATAGTAATCCTCCTTATAATAGTTTCACAAAATACAAAAAAAGACCTATGTATGTTGCAGAACTTTAAACATACATAAGTCTCACTATTTAAGGCAATACCAGAAAAAGAACTTTCTTGTTGGTGACATTGCCGCGGATAACCGCCAGTTACTCCCCTATGATTTCTTTAATTATAACTGAAATGAAACAGCTTACGCAACTATTTACTTCCAAAAAGAATCATAAACAGTAATTGGCAGATGTCGTTTGTGTTCTGTCTTTAAATACCAATTTTCAATTTTATCACTAATTTCTTTTGAAACTACCTTTCCTTCAAGATAATCATCAATATTATCGTAAGTAACTCCTAAGGCAACTTCATCAGGTAGCGCTGGACGGTCTTCTTCCAAATCGGCTGTTGGTACTTTTAAATACAGATGTTCCGGCGCATTTAACGAAGCTAACATCTCTCTACCTTGGCGCTTATTCAAACGCCAAAGTGGTGTAATATCAGCACCTCCGTCACCATATTTAGTATAAAATCCAGTAATTGCTTCTGCAGCATGGTCAGTTCCCACAACCGCACCTGACTTTGCCCCGGCAATCCCATATTGAGCAATCATGCGCTGACGAGCTTTGATATTACCTTTATTAAAATCAGAAATTTCAAGATTGTTTGCCATTAAGCTTATTACCATTTCATCGGTAGCACCTTTAATGTCTACACGAACCACTTGATCTGCCTGCATAAATTTTATAGCATCTAATGCATCAGATTCATCGGATTGATTGCCGTATGGTAGTCGAACTGCAATAAATTGATAATTGCTATCACCGGTTTCTTCACGTAACTCACGAATAGCCTGTTGTGCTAAATACCCAGCAAGTGTTGAATCTTGTCCACCAGAAATTCCTAAAACTAAAGATTTTAAAAATGGATGTTTCAATAAATAAGCTTTCATAAAATCAATACTCATACGAATTTCTTCTGCAATATTTACACTTGATTTCACTTTCAAAGTTTCAATAATTTTCTTTTGTAAGTCAGTCAAGATTAACACCCCTTATTTAATATTATTCATATTATTTCTAATTTTTTGGATGATAGCCATCTTATTATCATAAGCTTTTTGTGATAAATCGACAGGGTAATCTTGTGGATTTAATTCACGTTTATATTCTTCCCATAACCCATCTAACTGAATTCTTGAATACTCTCTAATAGCATCCAATTCTGGCTGATTATAAACCAGTTCACCTTCAACAAATATATCTTGTAAAATTGGTCGTGCATTATAGTTAGTTACCAACTTATTAATATAGGTATACTGCTGATGGAACATATAAAGTGAGTCTTGTTTCTGAGGTTCCTCATCCGATAGTGCAATGTAATCTCCTTCAGTTTTACCATCAACTTTATTAGTAATACGCCATACTTGTTTCTTACCTGGTGTTGATACTTTTTCTGCATTATTACTGAGTTTAATTGTATCAACCATTTTACCATCGCCACCTTCAATGGCTACTAATTTATAAACTGCACCTAAGGCGGGTTGATCATAGGCAGTTATTAGTTTAGTTCCAACGCCCCAGACGTCAATTTTAGCTCCTTGCATTTTTAAATTAGTAATTGTTTTTTCATCTAAGTCATTTGAGGCATAAATTTTAGCTTCTGTAAATCCAGCTTCATCTAATTGTTCACGAACGCGTTTCGAAATGTAAGCCATATCCCCACTATCAATTCGTACGCCGGCAAAATTAATCTTATCACCTAACTCTTTAGCAACTTTAATTGCACTTGGCACACCACTTTTTAACGTATCGTATGTATCAACTAAAAAGACACAATCACGATGCGTTGTTCCGTAAGCCATAAAAGCATCATAGTCATCTCTGTATGCTTGAACTAATGAATGCGCATGCGTTCCACTGATAGGAATACCAAATATTTTACCTGCTCGGACATTACTAGTTGCATCAAATCCACCAATATAAGCTGCACGTGTTCCCCAAATAGCTGCATCAAATTCTTGTGCTCGTCTTGTACCAAATTCTAACACACCATCATCTCCGGCTACAGCTTTGATACGAGCTGATTTTGTTGCAATCAATGTTTGATAATTAATGATGTTAAGTAATGCCGTTTCTACTAATTGACAGTCTGCTAAAGGACCTTCTATTTGGACAATGGGTTCGCCGTTAAAAACAACTTCCCCTTCAACAGCTGACCTGATTGTGCCACGAAAATGAAAATCTTTTAAATAGGCAAGAAAATCATCTGGATATCCTGCCACTTCTCTTAAATACGCAATGTCTGTCTCTGAAAATTTTAAATTTTGAATATAATTAATAGCTCGTTCTAAGCCTGCAAAAATCGCATAGCCATTAGAAAATGGTAAATTTCTGAAGAAAACTTCAAATACAGCATTTTGATTATGAATATTTTTTTCCCAGTAAGTTTGGATCATATTAATCTGATAAACGTCCGTATGTAACGTATAGCTATCATCTGGGTAATTTTTTACCATGATGTTTCTCCTTTAAAATGAATGCACTACTAGAATTTTTTCCAGCACACAAATTATAATCTACATTTTACCATTTTTTCCGTAATCCGTCATATTCAATACTTATTTTAAATTTATCTTCTGTTATAATGAGACAAAGTTTAAAAAGTGAGGACATATTATGCCAAATAAATTTAAAAAAACAAAAATATTAGATATCGAATTTATTAATACAACTAATGACGCTTTTTTAACTCAGATAGCGACTGATTCGATAGCTCATCTAAATCGATTTATCGTGACAGCCAACCCAGAAATTGTTCTATTTGCACGACAACACCCAGATTATAAAAAGATTCTTAACCAAGCTGACTACGTTACACCAGATGGTATTGGTATTATCAAAGGCGCAGCAATTTTAGGGACTCCAATGCCCGAACGAATCACTGGCTATGATACTTTAATGAGCCTGCTTAAATGGGCTAATAGTCATCAAAAATCAATATACCTAGTTGGTGCAGCCGAAACGGTCATCCAAAAAGTTGCCAAAACGATTAAGTCTGATTATCCAAACATTAATTTAGTCGGATTTCATAATGGTTATTTCAAAAATGATCAGGATATTGTAAGTAACATTAAAATATCTCAGCCTGATTTTGTTTTTGTTGCAACAGGTTTTCCAAATCAGGAGGAATTTATTCAGCGTAATCGCCAAGTGTCTGATAGTATCTGGATGGGTGTTGGTGGTAGTTTCGACGTTCTAGCGGGTACTGTGAATCGTGCGCCACAATTTTGGCAAAATCATCATATTGAGTGGCTTTATCGTTTATTCCAAGAACCGACTCGTTTTATTCGAATGCTAGCTATTCCACGTTACTTATTACTAATATACAAAGAAAAATTTAGAGGACATAAAAAAAAGAACTAAGAAATTAAAAATTTCTTAGTTCTTTTTTACATATTGTTATATTACCAAACGAAAACGCCAACCATACCCGCTGATAATAATGAAACTAGAATACCAGATAATAGCATGTAACCAACGTTTCTTGCGATAACATCATTTTTTTCTTTATCCACAATTCCTTTGAAACAACCAATAATCATTCCAATTGTTGAAAAGTTTGCAAACGATGTAACAAAAACAGTTAAAACAGCTTTGTAATGAGGTGCAAATGAGTTAATCGTACTTGATACTTGTCCCATAACAACAAATTCATTTGTTACTAATTTTGTACCCATGTAACGTGCTAATTCGAAAGCATCTGAAGGATTGAATCCCATTAACCAAGCAAATGGGAACATAATAATACCTAAAATATTTTCAAGTGATAAATTTGGATTAACTAATCCAAGAATATTATCAATCAAGGCTGCTAAAGCAACGAAAGCAATAACATTTGCTGCAATAATCAAGACTAACTTACCAGCACCCAAAATTGAATCACCCAAGAAAGCGAAAAAGGGTTCTCTTTTATTATCTGATTCAGAAGTTTCTAAATCATTTGAGTTACTACCTGTCATTTCAGCAATAGTATCTTCTTCTTCTGTTACTTCAACTGGATTTAAAATACTTGTTATAATAATAGCATTAATAATATTAATTGGAACAGCTGTTAAGATATATTGACCTGGCATCATTGTTGTATAAGCACCAATGATTGAAGCCGTCACACAGCTCATTGACATCATTGCCAAAGTTAAGTTCCGTTCTGATTTCATTAGTTTCAACTGAAGGCTTGAAACAGCTAATGCTTCAGTATTTCCCAAAAACATCATTTCTACTGAGAAAAATGATTCAAATTTTGGTTGGCCTGTAATTTTTGATAACCCACGGCCAATCCACTTAATAATAAATGGAAGAACGCCAATGTACGTTAAAATATCAAACAATGGCACAATCATAATAACTGGTAATAGAACACTCATGAAAAATCCCATATCAGTTACTTTAGGCATAGCGGGTACCATAAATTGAATACCTTGATATGCGGCCTGCATTAGCCAATTAAACCCATTAGCCGCGCCTTCTACAAGATCACGTCCTAATGAGAATTTTGTTAAGAACCAAGCTAAAAATAAATTAATAACGACCATAATTGCGATTGATTTCCAATTGACTTCTCTCTTTTTCTTGGAAAACGCAAATGCAACTAAAATAAAAATGGCAACACCGAAAATATTAACTAATAAATACATATCTTAAAACCCCTTCAGATAATTTATTTTTTGCTCTTAAATAATATAGCGTTATCTCAAATTGATGTCAATCGAACAGATTTCTCAAAAAAAAAATTACTCTATCTCATCCATTGATATGGTTGAAAGAGAGCAATTAATAATTTCTTAAACTTTATTTTTCTAGATAAAATTCAAAGCGATTCCCTACATATTGTGTCCGAACATATTCAAAAGGTTCACCATTTTTCAAAAAGCTAACTTGACGAAGCCTCAAAATCGCTTCACCACGCTTGATTGATAGATAATCCGCTATGCTTTCAGCAGCTGACATAGCAGACACTGTCTGTTGTGCCCCTCCCAATGTTAAATTGGCTTTTTCTTCCAATGTTCGATATAAAGAGCTCGTAATTTCAGTTTTACTATAACCCTCAACTAATTTATTAGGAACCGTAGCAACTTCAAAACAAATCGGTAAACCATCAGCATAACGAATTCGTTCCATTCGTAAGACTAGTTCGCCATCGATCAATTGTAACTTTTCAATTTCACTTAATGAAGGCGTTGTAACATGATAAGTGATCGTCTTACTTGAAGCCACTTTTCCCTGTTCAGCCATTAGGTCAGTAAAACTAGTCACACCTGACATCTTTTCTTGAACCTTCTTACGAGCAACGTAGGTTCCATCACCAACATGACGTTCTAGAATACCTTCATCTACCAAGGTTTGAATTGCCTGTCTAAGCGTCATTCTGCTGACACCAAATACAACAGCAAGTTCACGTTCAGCCGGAATACGATTGCCAACTTCCCATTCACCAGATTCAATTGTTTTTTTCATTTCATTATGAATTTGAATATATATGGGAGATCCCATTAACAATTACCTTCCTAACCTTTTATTAAAATTTACGTCCAAAGCTATATGTGCTTTCTAGTTGCATGTTAGCATCAAATAAGTTCATATCAGCATCTTTTCCGATTTCAATAGCACCTTTTGATGTTAAATTGAATTCCCTAGCTTGATTGACAGAACTCATCAATACAGCTTCTTCGATACCACAACCAGTAAATTTCATAATATTTTTAAATGCATCTTGATATTGTAAAACAGAGCCTGCTAAATTACCAGATTCTAATCTTGCTTGTTTGTCTTTAACAATAACTTTTTGCCCGCCAAGTTCGCTTAAGCCTTCAGGCATTCCTTTAGCACGCATCGAGTCAGTAATTAATTCAATACGTTTAGGTCCTTTTAAATCATAGGCTAGTTTAATCATATCTGGCACAATATGAAAACCATCAGCAATAATTTCTGTATAAATATTATCCTCTAAAAATGCATGTCCAGTTACACCTGGTTCACGATGCTTAAATTCGCGTTGTGCATTGTATAAATGAGTGACATGACTTGCTCGAGAATGTTTCATTTCTTCGCGAGTAGCGTTACTATGGCCCACTGAAGGTACGATACCATTCTTGATACAATACTCTTCAAATTCAGGTGACGTTTTATGTTCCGGTGCATAAGTCACTAATTTGATCATATGTCCTGATAATTCATTCCATTTATCAAATAACTTTGTATCAGGTGCCTCAATATATTTTTCAGGCTGTGCGCCTTTAAAAACAGGAGAAATAAATGGTCCTTCAAGATGAATTCCTTGAATAACAGGGTTCACTTCAGCGGCTTTTTTGATACCAACCATAGCATTAGCAATATTTTCATGTGATTGGGTCATTGTCGTTGCGAAATAAGTCGTAACACCTTCGTGAATCATATCGGTAACCATTTCATTAATTTGTTTAGAATCACCATCCATAGCATCAAAACTATATCCACCATGGCTGTGAACGTCAATAAATCCAGGAACAATAATTTTCCCTTCTACATCTCTAACCTCATCAGAGGCTAAAGCTTTGTATTCGCTCATTGGCCCCATTGCACTAATTTGTTTATCAAATCGAATATATGCATCTTCAATTTTTTCTGAACCCGTGTAGATAACTGCATGTTTTAAAACAATACTCATCTTATCCGCCATCCCTTCAATTTATAAACTTAGTATAATCGGTATAGACCAAAAAAACAAGGTCATATCAAATTTAGTTTTTGTCTTTAGCCACAGTTGCATCAACTGCTTTAATAATAGAATTCATAAATCCAGCCTCTTCCATTGCAAGCAATCCAGCAATAGTTGTGCCACCCGGAGATGAAACCTCATCAATTAATTTCCATGGCACTTCATCAGTAGCTAAGACCTTTTTTGCACTGCCTAGTACAGCTTGAGCAGCAATCTTAGTTGCTTTATCTTTTGGTAAGCCATATTTAACGCCTGCACGTGCAAGCGTATCAATAAATAAGTAAATAAATGCTGGTGAGCTACCAGCAAGAGCAACAAACGTGCTAAAATCGCGTTCAGCAATCTCCATCGTTTCACCAATAGTATCAAATAAATCAGTACCTTGTTTCATTTGTTTATCTGTCAAAATATCATTACCGACTAACGCAGTCATACTTTCGGAAACCGTTGCGTTAACATTTGGCATTGTTCTTAAAATACCAACTGAATGATTATCTAATTCTAATTCAATTTCAGAGATTGAAACACCTGATACAATAGAAATTAGCATAGGTTTGTATTCCTTCACTGACTCTTTAATTTCTGCTAAAACCATACCTAAGACAATTGGTTTAACAGCAAGAAAAACAACGTCAGCCTCACTAACCACCTGAGCATTGCTACCTAACGCTGTAAAGCCATTAGCTTCAGCATAAGGTACATAGCTGGACTCTCTTGCACTGTGTACCAAAATTTCTTTTGGCGCGATAAATTCTGCTTCTACTAAACCTTCAATAATTGCTCGAGCCATATTACCAGCTCCAATAAATCCAATTTTCATAGTTTCCTCATTTCAATTATTATATTTAATTACTATCTCCATCATACCGCAAAAAAAAATAAAATAACAAATAAAACAAAAAAGCAGATACCTAAGTATCTGCTTTTAGCTAGTTGGGTTAGATGGATTCGAACCATCGCATGACAGGATCAAAACCTGTTGCCTTACCGCTTGGCTATAACCCAATATTATAAAATAATGGTGGAAGAGAGTGGATTCGAACCACCGAACCCGAAGGAGCGGATTTACAGTCCGCCGCGTTTAGCCTCTTCGCTACTCTTCCATATCAGCTTTATCCGACTTAACTATCATACAAATAAATGGATTAAAAATCAAGCTTTTTTTTCAATTATTTTAAATTAATTATTTGTAACGTAAATTTCCACTCATCGAAGAACGTATTTTTCGTCCATTCGTTATATTTTTTCCGCCCATATCCCACTGGCTTCGTATAATACGTCGTTTCATTAATTTGAATAGGATCATGTTTGATATGGAGGTGCCCAAATAAAACTTTTTCTACTTTATAGTATTCTAACAGATCTCCCATCTTTTGACTACCTAACATGCCGTTTGCAACGTTCCAGAAACGATTATCATTATTAATTTTAATATACAATTCATTAGGTACAAAATGAGTCATAAATATTATTTTTTTATTTAATTGTTTCGCATCACTCAATAATTTTTCAGTTTGTCTTAAACTTAATTTAAATCTCTCGACATCTGGCATTGGTTGAACAATTTTACGATCGATCCAATAGTTTGTTTTCCAATGTAGCATTTCTTTATCAGACCGTTTTAGCTGTTTTGAGTAACTGTAATCGTACCATCCATTATTACCTATAATACGCCATTCAGTGCCGGAGATATCCAAATATTGATTATGGAGATAAGAATCATTCACTACACTTTCTAGCTCATCAAATGTTATATTTTTAACCATGTCATGGTTACCTGCAATAAATAAGACAACAATTTTATTATTTAACTTTCTTTTCAGTCTAATAATATAATCAATCGTTTTATTAAAATCATTAAATAAATCTCCTGTAATAAGATAATACTCAATATTTTTCGCTAATAGATAATTTACTTGTTCATCAATAATTATATCCACATCAACTTTATTAATATCAAAGTGATTATCACTACTAGTTGCAATAATTGTCATGTTTCCCTCCAAAAAAAGATATGTTAATTAAAATTAACATATCTTTCATTAAAAATCTATTTAATTAACGCCTTCCATTAATTTATGAATTCTTGGAATAAAGAAACTCAACATAATACCAAAGGCAACAGTAATTCCACCAACTACAGCAAAGTACATTGATTCAGTAGCGGGTGTGTATAACCGAACAATTTGTGAATTCAATGCTTGAGCAACAGCATCACTCAAGAACCAAACACTCATCATTTGAGATTGAAAACTTTTTGGTGCAAGTTTAGTAGTAATTGATAAGCCAACTGGAGAAACCAAAACTTCACCAAGCATAACCATCATCCAACTTGCAACTAACCATAATGGGCCAACTTTAGTATCTGTTCCAAAAAGAACACCAGGGAGCATCATCCAAAGGAAAGATGCTCCAGCAAATACTAGACCAATTGAAAATTTAGCTGGAGAACTAGGTTGTTTCGATCCTAATTTAACCCATAACCAAGCAAATATTGGAACATAGATTAATATGAATAACGGATTCATACTTTGAAAGAAACTAGCTGGGAAAGTGAACCCAAAAGCACTTAACTGCGTTCTAGTTGACGCAAACATTGCTAAAACAACTGAACCTTGTTCTTCAATTGACCAGAATAAGATACTGGCAATAAATAACGGAATATACGCTGTAAGTCTTGATCGTTCAATTTTTGTTGTTTTCTTACTTGTTAACATCATTGTAAAGTAATAGACAGGGATGATAACTGCAAGAATTGTGATTAAAAGAATGACATTCGTAATATTTAATGATTTAAATAGGAACATGATAACTAAAATTAAAGCTAAAGCTATAACACCGATTGAAGATTTTTTAAGAATAGTTGATAATTCGTTAGGTTGAATAGGGTCATTAGGATATAAACTATCTTTTGTTAAATATTTTCTTCCGTCAAAGTAATATTGAACTAAGCCGAAAAACATCCCAATAGCTGCTAATGAGAATCCAACGTGGTAATTATATTCTTGACCAACCCATCCAACTAGCAACGGTGCAATCAAAGCACCAATATTAATCCCAGATACAAAGATACTGAAACCAGAATCACGTCTTGGATCCTTACTATTGTATAATCCACCAACCATTTCAGAAACATTAGGTTTTAACAACCCTGTTCCCAATACGATTAACGCGATAGATATGAATAAAGCAACTGATTTAAAGGGTGTTGCAAGAACAATATGTCCTAGCATTATTAGTATTCCACCAATAAACACTGTTTTTCTACTACCCCAAAGGCGATCACTAACGAAACCTCCAATGACACCTGATAAATAAATTAATGATCCATAAATGGACATAATTGACATGGCTGTAGCTTGATTATAACCAAGCCCATCCACTTCTGAAATCATATAGTATAAAAGAATTGCTCGCATTCCGTAATAACTGAATCGCTCCCACATTTCTGTAAAAAATAGTGTTGATAATCCTCTAGGATGACCAAAAAAGGCCGTATCTTTATTTTTCATGGACTTCCTCCGATATAAATCTAGTATATGTATTTTAATGCATTACACATTATACAATGTATATATATCAATAGTCAAATCAAATTTTTACTTATATCTCATCATTTACTACTTGTTTTATCATTTAACGTCTTTCTAATATGTGAAAAATTTTATATCCATTATTAAGTAATAGTGTAACAAAAAATGCTCTATAGTATCTGCTATTTTTGCTAGAACAATCTATCAAGTGACTAAGTATTTTATCCGGTTCATTTTAGAAGCACGCGAAAACGTTAAAGTAATCGTTACTTATATAAACTATACGTATCCCAAGTTTACGAGAACTTTGTTATTCCCGAACGCCATAGTTGTTTACGATCAATTTCACATTTACAATGCACTTATGCATGCATTTAATAAAACTTGAATTCAATTTTTTAAAAAAATTGTTTACTCATTTTAATTTAACATGAAGACTATGTGAAAAACGCTATTAACTATCCTTATTCTAATAGCCTACTTGAAGGAAGGGACTAACAATAAATTGAAAATTATTAAACGTAATGCCTACGGATTTAGTGATTTTAGGAACCGTGTTTCCTTTGTAATGAGAAATAAAACTATAAAAAAAGGTGTTGTCACTTTGTGACAACACCTTTTTTTATATTCAGCAACGGTCGTAAAATTTTATTGTTTTATTTTTAATAGCATGGCAACGTCCTACCCTCGCAGGGGGCGACCCCCAACTACTCTTGGCGCTAAGAAGCTTAACTTCTGTGTTC
>NZ_JBXAXU010000007.1:0-67966 GCF_056781915.1 Dellaglioa sp. CoH-57-MRSF-21
TTATTTGCGATATTCATTATCGCCTCAATAGCACTTATTAAATATATCAGCTTTCTTTTTCTTGGTCAAGTCTATTTCTGTGAATATCTCTTAATTGTTGGCTTATCCAAAAATCCATTTTATCATCTATTGCTTTAAACCCTGTATCTATAGACCTATTTGTCCAATAATATTTATGTTTTATTTTAATACCTGTACTTTTAAGATTACTATTTTGTTTAGTAAAATTTCTAATTGAAAAACTCATTTTACTGTTATATTCATCAATATCAATAATCCTAACCGTAATTTTTTCATTTATTTTTAAATAATTCAATATGTTATCCACATAACCGTTATGGCATTCCGAAATATGGATTAAGCCTTGAACTCCATCCGCAATTGTTACAAAAGCA
This sequence comes from Dellaglioa sp. CoH-57-MRSF-21, assembly GCF_056781915.1. The sequence goes on from NZ_JBXAXU010000007.1 coordinate 396, forward strand.
CCATATGATTGAATACCTGTTATAGTTCCTACAATAATTTGTCCAATTCTATATTTCATTTATACTCCTCAATCTTTCGGTAAAAACGGCCAAAATAAAAAGGACTTTCATCCTCTTTATTTTGTTACTATCATATCTTCAATTACAATTGGTTCAACTGGTTTATCTTGCATAGCTGTTTTTGCACCCGCAATTTTATCAACAATGTCCATTCCACTAACAACTTGTCCAAATACTGTATGATGAAAATCTAACCAAGGAGTTCCACCTTTTTTATATTCTACGACTACCTCTTCAGGATAATTTGCATCCTTTAATTGTCCAATCATCTGTTCAGGAACATTCGAATTTTGGACAATAAAAAATTGACTACCATTTGTTGATGGTCCAGAATTAGCCATCGATAAAGCACCTCTTAAGTTAAAAAGTTCAGAAGAAAATTCATCTGCAAACGATTTACCCCAAATACTTTCACCACCCATTCCAGATCCTGTTGGATCACCAGATTGAACCATAAAATCAGAAATCACTCGATGAAAAATAACGTCTTTGTAGTATCCATTTTCTGAAAGTCCAATGAAATTTTCTACCGTCTTAGGTGCTTGTTCTGGAAATAATTGAATCGTTATATCACCGTAATTCGTAATCATTTTAACTTTTGGTCCAACTACATGTTCTAAGTCTAATTGTGGGTATGTCATAACTATGTTCCTCCTATTCAAACTTTATTGATTCCATTGTACCCAATTTCACTCTATTTTACTATTACTTTATATTTTTTATGCGTTATACTATTATAATGCTATTAAATGGAATGCTAGGAGACTGTTATGACAACAAATGAAATATTTGATATTACTATCATTGGTGCCGGACCCATCGGACTATTTACTTCAACTTATGCGCACATGCGCCAAGCTAAAACTCAAGTTATTGAAAGTCTTCCCGACATTGGTGGACAAGTTGGTACATTATATCCAACGAAAAAAATATATGATATAGCTGGATTCACTGGCATATCAGGTGAACATCTAATTAAGGAACTTTCAAGGCAAGCTCACCAATTTGACTTTGACGTTAAATTAAATGAGACCGTCTTAAATTTCGAAAAAGAGAATGATATTTTTAGGATTCAAACTTCTAAACGGGTTACATATAGTAGAACAATTATTATTACGGCTGGAATTGGTTCTTTTCAGCCACGTAAATTAAATATTGCTAATTCAGCAACATTCGAGAATGAATCATTATTTTACAATATTAGTGACCTTTCTAAATTTTCTCATAAACAAATTGCTATTGCTGGCGGTGGTGATTCTGCTATCGATTGGGCAAATGAGCTATCGAACATTACAAAACAAATTCATATGATTCACCGTCGAGATAACTTTAGAGCTCTAGAGTACAATGTCACAAAACTCAAAAAAACTGATACTATATTTGAAACTCCCTTTTCGATACAATCACTTTCTAAAAAGAATGGTCGCCTTGAAATTTTGCTAAAACATTCTAAAAATAATCTTAATAAAACGATAATTGTTGATAATTTACTTGTGAATTATGGCTACTTATCCGATAATAAAATTATTAATGCTTGGGGTATAAATATGGATAAGAAACTAATCTCGGTAAATTCTGAAATGGCAACTTCCATTCCCGGTGTTTTTGCCGCAGGAGATATTGTTTCATACCCTGGTAAAATAGCACTAATTGCTTCAGGATTTGGTGAAGCACCGACTGCCGTAACTAGTGCCCTAAATTTTATAAACCCAAATATTAATCGAACTATTCATAGTACGCAACTAATGAATCCACATTATTAAAAAAATAGAACTTAAGGGGTATTTAATATTATGTCTGTCATAAACTTTTTTATAGATTTTGTTTTACATATAGACACACACTTGATTAGTATTGTGAACAACTTTGGAAATTGGACCTATCTTATCTTATTTTTTATTATCTTCATAGAAACTGGAGCGGTTATTTTACCTTTCCTACCTGGTGATTCACTTTTATTTGCAGCTAGTGCTCTAGCAGCAAATTCAATTTATCATTTGAATATTTGGATATTTGTAATCCTCTTTCTTGCTGCAGCGTACATGGGAGACTCACTAAATTTCTTTATTGGAAAAAAAGTAGGGAACTCAATTTCAGATCATTCATTATTTAATAAAATGATTAGCAAAGATAGTCTCGATAAAACAGAACAATTTTTCAATAAACATGGTGGACCCGCAATTATTTTAGCAAGATTCATGCCTATTATTCGTACGCTTGCTCCCTTCATCGTTGGTGGTAGCGGATTTAAGTACTCTCGCTTCTTACGCTTTAGTCTAATTGGCGGATTTGCATGGGTCACCATTTGTTGTTCTGCTGGATTTTTCTTTGGAAACATTGCAATCGTACAGGAACATTTTTCTTTAGTCGTATTGGGAATCATACTAATTTCCTTAATTCCAGCTGTATTTAGTGGTATTAAGTCAAAATTAAGTAAATAACTAGCTATTAATATCCCACCCTTTCTATCTTAATCTAATAAAAAAACGAGACGCCATTTTCACTGGTGTCTCGTTTTTTTAATTACTACGTTTAATTTCTCTCTTACCAAAGTAAATACCAACTAAAAAGAACATCTCAATTAGACAAAAGACCATTAGAAAACAAATCATAAAAAAATTTTCTGGTAATGCCAAAATGATTGGATCTAGTTTAGGATTAAATATCCAATCATTATTTCTAAACACGAGCTCATGAAATAGTATAAAATAATGATCAAAATTAAAGAAAAGTAAAAATACACTAAGAAAAGGAACAGTAATAGCCATCTGAAAAGGTCTTACCAATTTCCATAATTCCTTTTGTTTTGTTAATTGACCAATAAATATTATTGCAATAAATCCTAAAATTAAAAAACAACCATAATTAAACTGCACCAATTGTTTAACATCATGATAATGTTGCATCCCATTATATGATGAAGGCAATATCATTTTTACTTTATTTACCCAAGGATAGTTAAAATAGTCTAATAAATTATTATAATCAGACATTAATTCTGATTGGTTTAACCCAACAATTTTATTCAAATGTGATTGCTTGATAAAAATTTTATAAACAAACGTACTATTAATTACCAATATAATAGAAAAAGAGACAATCGCTAGATATAAACTTAGCCACTGTCCCATTTTTTTAACGCGCTCTATCATTATCAAAGTCCCAATCATCAAGTGAATCCAATTGAATAGTTGGTTGAACTTTTTTAGATGCCACTAAGTTTTTTGTTGAAACGCCCGTATAGACTAACATTGTATCAACCCCAAAGTTAATTCCGGCTTTAATATCTGTCATGTAGTTATCTCCAACCATCACAACTTCACTTTTCTTCAAGCCAAGTCTTGATAGGGCTTTTTCCATGATGATAGTTTCAGGTTTACCAATATAAGTAGCTTCTTGTTGTGTTGTACATTCAACCATCCTTACCAGCGATCCAGCACCAGGAAGTAGTCCACGTTCATTCGGAATATTAGTATCAGCATTTGTTCCAATAAATTTAGCACCACGTTTGATTGCTAAAGTTGCCATTTCAAATTTATGATACGTAACATCGGAATCTAACCCAACAACAACATAATCAGGCGTCGTTTCCTCAATAATAAATTTTTTATCCATAATTGCTTTCTTTAATCCGTTTTCACCAATAATATAAACACTTCTTTTATCAGGGTTTAACGCATCTAGATAATCTGCAGTTGCAAGTGCCGCCGTATAGACTTCTTTCTCAGTTACATGTATATCAAAATTATTTGCTAAATTATTGACAACATCAGCTGGTATTTTAGTCGTATTATTAGTCACAAATAAAAATGCAATATTTCTTGCTTGTAGAGACTCGATAAATCGTTTTGCTGCCGCAATTTTTTCTTTTCCTCGATAGATTGTACCATCTAAATCAATCATATAACCTTTATATGCCATTATTATCACCTTGCCTATTTAATTATGCTTTATCTTTTTGCCTAATTACAAATTCGTGTTTCTTTGTTCGTTTTGTTGCCGTTTTTAAATTATTTTTTTGTGGTTTTACTGGTTTAGACTTGTTTAATGGTACTTTAGTTTTTTTATTTTTTATTTGATATTTTTTTTCAGTTGTGTGCGCCCTTACTACAGGTTTTCTTTTCTTACCAACTGGTTTAACTGTTTTTTTACGTTCTTTAGGATTAGAAATTGGTTCAGGTTTTTGAATTTCCAAATTGTGCAACACAAAATAAGAACATCCAAAATTACAATATTCATATAAATAATCTTCAAGAGTATCGATACATTGTGACCGATATGCCTTTTTATTCTCGGTTTTATAAAAACCTCTTAATCGAAGTTGATCATATCCCCAGTCTCCAACAATATAATCATATTTCGTTAAAATTTGGCTAAATCGTTCCGTTAATTTTTCAATTTCAAAACCATCTCTATAATTGGAAACAAGATCATATGGACGGTTATCGATTAGTACTCGGGTTTCACTCTGTCGAACAACATCACTAGCATAAGCTTTAATTTTTTCTGCTTTTATTGCAAGTTGCTGTTCTCTCTTTTCTTTCTGTGCTTGATTCAAATCTCAAACCTCCTTTTACAACTTTAGTCATACTTCATTATACAGAAAATTCTAGTTTTAAATAGTCCCCAACGTAATCTCTTAAAAATTTCTTGCCATTTATCGAAATTTCTCCGGTTATTTCTATGGTTGGAAAAAACGGTATATACATAAAATGATCAACTGTTGCAATAGTATAATATGCATCCAAGTCAATTTTTTCGTTATGATATATAAGGTCCCCATTTTCTTGTTCTACCAGTCCATCAATCACTACTTCACCAAATAATTGGCCTCTAAAACCCATCCCTTTAATTGGGAATTTCTTAAGAAATGAACTATTCTTTTTAATTTCTTGTACTAATCGCCATAGATTATAACCAGTTAATTTAGCAGTAATAACCCGCATTGGGTGTGGCAGTGTTTGATGCAGGTCATTTTTTGTTACAAATCCTTTTTGTAAATTTTTCAAAAATAATCCACCATTTAACATTGCAATATCCGTTTTTGTACCCGCTTCGATGGCTTTCAATGATGTCTGCATTAATGCTGAATTTTTAGTCCATGATGCTTCTAAATCTTCAGGCAATTTTGCAACAACTTCAGATGTTAAAATTTTTTCTCCGCGTAATCTATATTCTGCTATTTCGTCTTGGTCACTTATAACTTCTGCTAAACTTTCTGTTTCAATTACTTTAGCAACTTCTTTTCTAATTTTATGATTTTCAAGTTCAATCGCTACTTCGCCCACGTACATCCCCCACTTACCAGCTGCGGCCAATAATGATTCATTAACTTTTTCACCGGATTTCAATAAATGATGTGTGTGGCTTCCTAATACAATATCTATCTGAGGATACTTTGCAGCTACTTTTCTATCTACAGGTAAACCTAAATGTGATAACAAAATAATAACATCTACTTTACCTGCTATTTTTTTTAAAAGTGAAGGTAAAACGGTATCAATTTGATTAGATTCCCAACCATTCATCTCATACGTCATTGGAAATGGTGCTGTCAAGGCAATTATTCCAATTTTAGTTCCAGCTGCAGTTTCCATTATTTTATATTCTTTGGCCCATGCAGGACGATTATTAACTTCTCCATCTACCACGTTATCAAGGATAATGTCGAATTTTGCATTATCATATAAATGTTGTAATTGGCTTCGCGAATTACCAATACCTTCATTGTTACCAATTGTCGCTGCATCATATGCTACAGTATTCATTAATTCAATATTGGCTTTGCCATTTGTAGCTTCCGACAACGGGTGCACACGATCAATTGCATCTCCAATATCAAAAGTTAAAACAGTTTGATTTTGTTTTTCAAGCTTTATTTTTTCAGATTGTAAAAATCGCCTAATTTTAGGCCAATTTTCTAAATGTGAATGAATATCATTTGTATGTAAAATCGTTATTTTTTCCATTAGTTTATATCCACCTTATTTTGATTATTTACTGACTTTCTTTTCACTAACTATATTATTATGGTTGTCCTAAAGTTCTTTTCTAACCATCAAATTCCTAATAGGTGGGTTCAACATTATTAGTTATACTATATCCTATATTATACTGCTTACCGTGTCCAAGTGAATTTATATGACCCTTTACAAAAAATAGCATGCAGAAAATAGTATTGCTCGCGCTGAAATTAACTATTAAATTGTAATGTTTTTAGAAGCAAAATCAAACAATATTTTCAACAATTACTTTTAATTTGTGCCCTAAGTATACAAAAAAAGACCCTCACACGTGGTCTTTTCAGCAAAAATTTAATTTTCCATCTTCATTTGAACACTTTTAATAACATAGAGTACAATTAACCAACCAATTGAAGCAATCAGCGCAATTAATGTATCAGGTTTTAAGCATAGCACAATACCTACAAAAGTTAGAAATAATAGAATTAAATAATTTGTAACAGGAAAGAAAGGCATTTTAAATACTAGCATTGATTCTGTTTTTTCTAGTTTTATTTTTCGTCTATACTTCAAATGTGCAATTACAATTGCTCCCCAAATGAACAAGAAACAAGTCGTTGCAATACTTGAAATAAATGTAAATACCGATTCAGCCATAAACATATTCAGTACGACTGAAATTGCAATCACAAGAGTCGAAAATTGTAATGCAAATGCAGGTACTTGATTATGTGATAACTTACTAATTTTTTTAGAAAATTTATTTTTTTTATTATAATTAAGCGAGAACAACATTCTACCTGTACTAAATAAAGACCCATTACAAGCTGAGGCTGCAGCTGTAATTACAACAATATTAATAATGCTGGCTGCTGATTTTATCCCTATATTTTCAAATACTTGAACAAATGGACTTTGTGATTCCGAAATCATATTCCAAGGATAAATCGCCATAATTGCCAATAATGATCCTACATAAAACAAAATAATTCTTAAGGGTATTTCATTAATTGCTTCTGGGATAACCTTTGTTGGGTTTTCAGTTTCTGCAGCTGTTAATCCTACCATTTCAATACCGACAAAACTAAACAGTACCATTTGAAATGACAAAATAAATCCTTTAATTCCTTGGGGGAAAAATCCACCGTGACTTACTAAATTCGTCAAACTGGCATGCCCAGCTGAAGTTTTAAAGTTTACCACTACCATATACACGCCAATACATATCAACACAATAATGGCAATAATTTTAATGAGTGCAAACCAAAATTCTGTTTCACCGAATAATCCCACTGTAACTAAATTTATTCCTAAAAGAATAAGGAGCATAACCATACCAGGAATCCATTGCGGCAAGTTAGGAAACCAAAATTTCATATATAACCCGACTGCGGTAATTTCTGTCATTGCAATTGTTACCCAACAGACCCAATATGTCCATCCAGCAACAAATCCAACCTTTTCACCTAGATATTCATAAATAAAATCAATAAATGAATGTGCATTCACATTCGATAACAGTAATTCACCTAACGAACGCATTAAAAGAAAACATGCAATTCCGGTAATAATATATGCCAATAAAATAGATGGCCCAGCCAAATGAATAGATTGACCTGCTCCCAAGAATAAACCAGTCCCAATTGTTCCACCAATTGCAATTAATTGAACATGTCGACTTTTTAATCCTCTAACATGCTGATCTTCTGAACTTTTTTCTGCCATTAATATCAAACTCCCTCTATAGTAATTAAGTAGATTATACATGACACATGTTAATTTCTAAAGAAATTATTCTTTTTATAATTAAATAAAAAAAGCGACTCAAAATATGAGTCACTTTACTTATTATTAAAGTTGGCCTTTATCCACTTATCTAACGTTTTAACAAAGCTCTGAAATAGTTCTTCACCCTTTAGTGATGGGAAATCACCTAATAGTACTTCATCAACTTGTTTACTACCTTCGCCATGTTTCTGTAAAATCAAAATAGATTTACGTGAATTAGCTGAACTAAATAATTCCACAGGTAAATTGAGCATACCTTGAAGATATGCATTTGATTGAATGTAAACGAGTAATTTTTTTGCTTCCTCTGTTTCAAATAAACCAGTAGGAACAAGGTATATGCCAAAACCGCCATCATTTAAGTATTTGATTGATTGTTCTATTAATAAATGATGTACATATGAATGACCTTCAGTTGCATGTGTAGCAAAATGGGTAACTCTTTCATCTAGAGGGTAATAACCAATTGGTAAATCAGCAATAACAACATCAGATTTTTTTACAATTAGGTCATCAACCGCATCTTGGTGAAATAATTCTAAATTTAAGTGTTGTAATTGTCCACTTAACCCTGCAATTGATAACATTGTATCATCATTATCAATCCCGTATGCTTTTGAAATCTCAAACTTATCAGCAGCCATTTGATTCAAAATCGTCGTCAGTAAGTTCCCTGATCCCACTGTAATGTCCAATAAACTAAACGATTTTTTTGTACTTATTAATTTTTCTAATACAAATGCAACTAAAAATCCAATTGTATCTGGTGTTATTTGATGATTAGGTTGAATACTTTCTTGTCTTGTTGCCTTCAATAAAACTAACTGTACAACTTTACGTACATCTTCTGACGATAAGGCATTCAAATTCATTTTTTTATAAATCTGATTCAAAATTTTTACATCTTGCTCACTTGGTAATCCATCTTCTACGTGTACAGATTTATTATCTAACAAATTATTGCTAGTCTCAATAAATGCGTCCAAATAAGTGATTTCTAAACTTTTTTGTAAAATATCAATTGTTTCATTAATCTGATTAAAGTTCATTTCTATTTCTTCTAATGACATAAAATCACTCCTTGAATTTATTTGCTCGTTTCAGTTTAACGATTTTTAATTCTCAATTCAAGTTAAGTTTCTTTTTTATCATTTTTCTGAAAAAGAATATCGATTACCATTCTTCAAAATAACCTGATAGGCTCCTTTTTGATATTCAACAACACCATAATTATAAGTATATTTTTCTTTTAGATTTTTTGCTTTTTGATTTAAAATAGTCATGTTTTTCATAGTTTCTGCTTGATTATATTGGCATATTTTCTGATAACTAGTGAATTTTGCTTGGAAATATATCAGTTGTCCCAATAACAAACCAATTAATAACATTAAACAAAATATGGCTGATACAACTAAATGTCCGTTTAATAATTTGATTTTTCGCATCTTAATCCTTTTTTTCCATAGGTATTACCAATTTTAAAGTCTTATTTTGGTGTTCTTGTTTGATTTTTAAAAATAGAATTGGTTCATCGTATGCCACCGAAAATGATTTCACATGATATAAAATTGGTATATGACCTCCTGAAAATCCAATAAACTGTATCATTTCATTATGCTGACTAAGATAGTAGCGAGCTCCTGTCTTATTATTTTTTAATGAAATTGTATATTGACCAACATCTATTATCTTCAAATCTAAGTGATCTGACTCCAATAATCCGATACATTGCTGTAACGAAAAATCTCTATCTCCGCTAATTTCTTGGTGTTCATTTGTACATAAGTGCCAACATGTTGTCATTAGACTAAGAGAGATGATAAATATACCTAATGCAATAATAGTTTCTAACAAAGAAAAACTTTTCATTGCAATTTAATACTTGTTAAATCATTTTCAGACTTAATTCGAATTTCAGACATAGTAGCACATTGTAATTCGCCATCAACTATTTTTGATAATTTACTTGTCGGATGAATGACTAATAATTTACTGATTTCTTTCAGATTTCTTGTAGTTGTTGTTTTATGATTCCAATAATCTTCTTGTTTCTGTAATGTGTGATTGGTCTGTACATATAATCCAAAACCTGATGCGACAATAGTTAAAGTCATAATAGCGTCAGCTAACACAATTCCTGACATTTTACGCACGTTATTCGACATCCTTTCTAATAAATTGACCCCACCCAATTTGAAATACTATTTTTTGATTTCTATTTGGTAATGTGGATTTAAAATTAACTGTTTTACCAGTGATTTGCCCACTTTTATTTATTTTTATCGTTACTCTATTTTTAACTGTCACAGTCTTCGGATAGTCTAATTTAATTTTACTATTGCCATTAATAATGGTCATTTTATCATCATTAAAATTAATACTATTAGGCATCCGATTCATCGGTGCCTCTACCACTGCACTTTGCCAAAGTTGTTCAAAATTTTGCCAAAATTGTTTTTCTTTAGATATCGCAAGTACTTGATCCATTGGCCCCATTAGCAATAGACCACAAATACTAGTAATTGCCAACGAAATAAGCATTTCAAATAAACTAAATGCTTTAAATTTAGTTTTCTGTTTTAACAACATTATTCGAGATAATAATATGATTATCTTTTGCTTCCTTTTCTTGCTTTTCAGTTAAATATTTTTCCGAAACTAAATCAGCAAAATTTATCGATTTATTATGCGTTTCATTTTCATACAAATCAACCTGCGTTTGGACGACGCTAACTAACGCTTCATCATTAACCCGTTTAGCACCTGCTCTTTGATGTCCAATGTTAGGTAATATAATCAACATTAGAAGTGAGATAATAAATAAGACACATAGCATTTCAACAAGCGTAAATGCTTTTAATTTTTTTCTATTTTTTTTCATTGAATTTCCTCCATAGTTTGATACATAGGTAATAATATTGTTAAATACAACCCAACAATACAGGCCGCTACAATTATGAATGCAACTGGCTGTACATAAATCATGATTCTTTCGACAGATGACTCAAATTTACGATAAGTTAATTCCGAATACATTAATAATTCTTGGCTCATCACATCTAACGTATTACCTTTTGCGAGAAATGTCGTTATCTCATTAGGAAATAAAGGACTTTTATCGATCATTTGTTTTGTACTCCCACCATTTTCAAAATGATTCGTTAACTGTTTACCTAACTGATATAGTAAAGATTTTTGATCAAATTGATTTAAATAATCACATATTTTATTCAAATTTAAACCACTTGCTAAAAGCAGACCCAAATTAAATGTTAAATAATAATGACAATAATCCCGATAAATTTTACCTACTATGGGGACCTGACAATACCAAACATGCCTGTTCATCGTACTTTGTTTTGAAACACGAATGATAATTTTTATGATATATCCGATAAATAGACTAATTACGACAGAGATAATACTCTTCATTAAAATCATTTTAAAGTTAGAATTTGATGACGCACCTAACTGACTATAATTTATTTCAGGCAAAATAAATTGTTGGATTCCGATATATAAGACAACCAGTAATCCCATCAGAATCATTGGGTATTGCATGAGTTGCTTTAACTGTTTCTTTTGTTTTACTCTAACCGTCATCAATTTTCCGAGTTGTTTAATACTTTTATTTAATCCGCCATATTTTTCAGAAATCGTAATTTGATAATACGAACTTTTTGAAATATACGGCTTGATACCTGTTGAGAAGGGTTCACCACTTCTTAACTTGGATTCAATTTTTTGAATATCTATTTTCCCAACTGGAAATAATTTAGTCGCCGTTGTTAAAGATTGCCTGAGCGAAAATCCCGAATCTAATAAGTCTGCCAAGACTTCGAAAAATTCACTTTGTTTTTGAATTGACCATTTTCTTCTATTTAAAATTATTTGCTGTTTCAATTGTAATAATATTTTTCTTAATACATTGATCAAGGTTATCATGCCACCTTTCTAAAGCTATTTTTTGATTAAATGTTCCTTCAAGAACAGACTCTAACTTTTGACCTGTTAATATATCAAATAGTACACCGCTTCCACCTTTCGTTGTTTCAATTAATCGCTGATAACTTACTGCCTGTAGCGTTCTATTGAGATCATCTCGACTAACGCCAAGATTTTCAAGTCGTTTAATTGTTCCTACTGCATTTCTTGCATGTACGGTACTTAAAATTAAATGACCACTCATTGCAGCTTTAATTGCAGCATTGGCAGTGACTTCATCCCTGATTTCACCGATAATAAAAATATCAGGATGGTGCCTCAATCCAACTTTTAATAATTCCGCATATGTCATGTTTGCTTTATCATTAACCTGTAATTGAATAAAATTAGGATTTTGAATTTCAACTGGATCCTCAATAGTTAATATTGTTCTTTGATTCTGAATCATTTCAGCCAGTTGGTACATTGTCGTTGTCTTACCTGAACCCATTGGACCTGAGAATAAAATTAGCCCACTGGACCCACATGCATTTATCAACTGCTGAAATTGATTTGGTAAAAGTTGAAGTAACGGTACATCGGTATTCGAATAAATAAATCGTATAACAATCGATTCTCTACCTAAAAAATCGCCAACACTCGAAATTCGGCAATTTACCTTTTTATGTTCTATCTGCCATTGAAAAGTCCCAAACTGCGGCCGCCTAGTTTCGCTCAGAATCATATTTGCCTTAAATTTAAGAAAATTATTCATTTGTATCATCTTTTTTTCTGAATATACATTAAGGCTATGATAGTTATTCAACGTTCGATACTTAACTAAGCATCCCTTGGCACTTGGAATTATATACATATCACTTGCTCTGTTTTTAACACATATTTTAATCATTTCTTGTATTTCTGTTTCAATCATCTCAATATCCCTCCTTTCCATATATTTAAGTACGCAAAAAAAGCCAAAACATTTAATTTTGGCTTTTCATATTTTTATATTTAATTAATTTCTAACTTTTTAAGATGACTTATCTCTTTATTATAGAGAGTATCTTAATCTTCGTCTGCAATATCACCAGCATGGAACACTTCTGAAACATCATCATTTTCTTCCAATGCATCAATCATATGATGGAATTGTTCAATTTTATCTTCCGGTACTGGTACTAGATTTTGAGGAATCATTACTAATTCAAATGTATCTAATTTGTATCCCTTTGCTTCTAATGAAGCACGTACATCTGGTAAATCTTTTGAATCTGTATAGATTTCAAATAATTCTTCTGATGTTTTCAAATCCTCAGCACCAGCATCAATAACATCTTCAAACATAGCATCTTCATCAGTATCTAATTCTTCACGAGAAATAACGATGTAACCTTTACGATCAAACATGTAATTAACTGAACCTGTTTCTCCTAAATTTCCACCATTACGTGTAAATGCAATACGAACTTCTGAAGCAGTCCGATTACGATTATCCGTCAAGGTATGAACTAAGATGGCAACGCCACCAGGTGCATAGCCTTCATATGTAATTTCTTCATAATCTGCACCTTCTGAACCAGACGCTTTATCAATAGCACGTTTAATATTATCTTTTGGCATATTTGCAGCTTTAGCTTTATCAAGCATCAAACGTAATGAGGGGTTCGAATCGGGATCAGGACCACCACTTTTTGCAGCCATGTAAATTTCTCTCGATAATTTTTGGAAAATTTTACCACGTTTAGCATCTTGTGCATTTTTACGACCTTGGATGTTATTCCATTTTGAATGTCCTGACATAATTCCCTACCTCTTTCCGAAATGTTTCTGAATTTTTACTTTTAACCGTTTATTATGATATCAAAATAATAGCTTAATATCAACCTTCTTCACGAGAATAGGACTGAACTAGTTTTCTTTAGCTTTTTTGTGCCGATAGTACATTAAAATTAATATCGTCAAAATTACACCTGTTGTTGCACCAATTGTATCAAGTAAAACATCTTGGATTAAGGGCGTTCTGCCACCTGTAAAACTTTGGTGAATTTCATCAAGTCCTGCATATAGCGCTGCACAAGCAACTGCAATAAGCCCACTGTAACGCCAATACTTAATTTTATTTTTCACTCCCAAGAATATGAAGCTAGCCATAAAGAAATATGTCATAAAATGAGCAGTTTTACGGATGAAAAACTCAACTAATTTAAAATAACCAACATGGTTAAAACTTTCATCTGCTCCAGCATAACTAAATGAAATATGTGACAACATACTTTCAAATGGTTTACCAGCTAAATACTTTTCTAAAAAAGGAATAGATGTCTGCTGCTTGTACGTTTCCGAAGAACTAATAAACAGAATTACAATAATTAATAAGGCTAAAACAAAGTAAATATTATTTTTATTTTTCATAAAATTTCCCATCCAAGTATAATAAAAACTTGATTTTCCAAATATAATTTAGAAAACCAAGTTTTTTATTATATTATTTTGTTGAAGAACGCTTAATTAAGCCATATGGTAATTGGATTGTTTTTTCACTAACTTCTTCTTTATCCATTAATTTTGTTAATAATCTCATAGATACAGCCCCTAAATCGTATAAAGGTTGTGTTATTGAAGATAATTTGGGTCTAACAATCTCAGTCAATTTTGAATCATTACTTGTAATAATTTCAAAATCTTCGGGTACACTCAAACCAGCATCTCGAGCACCATTCAAAACACCAACAGCTAATTCATCATCACCAACAAAAGCAGCAGTTGCATGACTTGAAGAAATTGCTGGCCATAAGGTTTCGCCAGCTCGATATGAATAATCTGTTTCAAAAATTAAGTCTTGATCAAATTTTATTCCGGCTTTTTCAAGAGCTAATTTATAGCCTTTTAGTCGGTATTCGCCATTAATGGGTTCATCCATTGAACCTGAAACAAATGCAATACGTTTATTGCCATTATTAATTAGATCCGTTACTGATTCCATTACAGCTGCAATATAATCAATATTAACACTACCTAATTCTCCAGTAGGATCAACTGAACCTGAAAGGACAACTGGTGTACGACTTCTCTTAAGTTCAGCACGTAATTCATCAGTAATTTGATTTCCCATAAAAATAATACCATCAACTTGTTTAGCTAATAATGTATTTAATACTTGCACTTCTTTTTGACCATTTTGATCAGAGTTAGCTAAAATAATATTATATTTATACATTGTTGCAACATCATCAATTCCACGAGCTAATGATGAAAAGTAAATATTAGTTACATCGGGAATAATAACCCCAACTGTTGTCGTTTTCTTACTTGCCAATCCTCTAGCAACAGCATTAGGTCTGTAATCAAGTCGATCAATAACTTCCAAAACTTTTTTTCTTGTTGCAGGTTTAACGTTAGGGTTACCGTTAACCACACGTGAAACAGTTGCCATTGAAACAGCTGCTTCTCTTGCTACGTCATAAATTGTAATTGTTTGTTTATCCATTAGTATTATTTCCTCTCATTACTTAAATATCAAGTTTTCATTCCGTTTTCAAGCACTAGAATAATTTAGCAAATTTTTAAGACAATTGCAAGCGTTTTTACCTTATTTTCATGAAAATAATTTTTATATTATGAAAATTTCAATTTTTAATTGTTATGAAAATTTCAATATTTAATTGTTATGTCTTACTTATGCTATAATACAGTATACTATTGTAAAGGGAGAGATTTCATGTCACATATTGCATCTTTACAACAATGGCTTGCCAATAATGGTACTGACATTGCTTATATCAACGATCCAATGAGTATTCAATATTTTACCGGTTTTGAAAGTGATCCTATTGAGCGCGTTTTAGCTCTCTTTGTATTTCCTGATCAAGACCCATTTTTATTCACACCCGCTCTTGAAGTCGAAGCTGCCAAAGATACCGGCTGGAAATATCCCGTTTATGGTTATCTTGATCACGAAGATGCTTTCGCAATCATACAAAGTGAAATAAATAAACGTAAAAATTCACCAAAGAAATGGGCTATTGAAAAAGGCAGCCTAACAGTTGAAAGATATGATGCTATTAGTCGTATCTTCCCAAGTGCTGAATTTGTAGCTGATGCAACAAGCTTTATCGAAACACTTAAAGTAATTAAAACACCAGACGAAATTGAAAAATTAAAAATTGCTGGAAAATGGGCAGATGTTGCTTTTGAAGTTGGCTTTAACGCTCTTCAAGAAGGCAGAACTGAACAAGATGTTGTTGCAGAAATTGAATATGCAATGATGAAAAAAGGAATCATGCATATGAGCTTTGACACTATTGTTCAAAGTGGAAAAAATGCCGCTGAACCTCATGGATTTGCAAAAAAGGATCTTATCCAATCAAATGCTTTAACATTATTTGATTTAGGTGTTATCTCAGATGGTTATATTTCAGATGCTAGTCGTACTGTAGCATTCGGTAAACCAAATGAAAAAGCATTAGAAATTCACAAAGTTTGTCTTGAAGCGCAATTAAAAGCGCAATCTGCTGCTAAACCAGGTATGATTGCGGAAGATTTAGATAAAATTGCTCGTGATGTCATCGTCAAGGCTGGTTATGGTGACTACTTTATTCATCGCCTTGGTCATGGTATGGGACAAAGTGAACATGAATTCCCTTCAATTATGGAAGGAAATAAAATGGAACTTAAACCAGGTATGTGTTTCTCAATAGAACCTGGTATTTACATTCCAGGCGTTGCTGGCGTTCGTATTGAAGACTGCATTTATCTAACTGAAAACGGTAATGAACCATTTACAGTTACACCAAAAACATTAAAAACAATTGAACTACACTAATAAAAATAAAAACCCCTAAAGTTAGAAAACTTTAGGGGTTTTTATTTTTAAATATTCCATAAACTACGAGTCTTAACTAAAATAATAGGTAACCATATGCTACTCCTTTTCGAACAACATGTGGTTACCTATTATTTTAAAGTTAATTAATTCAAATAGTTCGCATTAAAAATTGTGGTACTCATTTTACTTTTATTTTTCGCCTGTCCATCCATCTGGATAAATTGTTTCAGCTTTGCCTTCTGCAGCATCAGCATCTTTAGCTTCGCCAAAAGCACTCTTGCTATCAACATAGATGTCTTCTTCAGCTAAGTCTGAAAACTCATCTGTTAAATCAGTCATTTGTTCAAATATATCGTCTGATTCCATAGCTAATTTGTTTTTCAAATCGTTCTTTGCATTAATTAATGCATCTTTAGCATTAACATACGCATCCTGGCTCATTAATAATTCACTTTTTTCAGAAAATTTATCACTTAGATTATTTTTCATTTCATCAAAATCAACCATTTTATCTTTTAAATCAATACTAGCGTCTTCAGCGTAAGCCTTATACTCTAACACGCGATCACGTACATCTAAAGCTTTTTCTTCCAAATGTTCTTTAATATCTTGTTTCGTTTTTTCAGAAATTAATTTAGAAGCTGTATACGCGGCAACCCCACCTGTAACTACCAATCCTAATAAAAATTTTTTTGACATAACAAACCCCTCCTTGTTTTAAACTTTTCTATTTTTATAAAAACTAAATGCCTTTTTACCAACATTAATGAAAGCTGAAGAATCTTTAGCCCTCTTTGACGTCGCTGAAACGTGTGTCATTAATCCTCGACTTGCATCATTCAAATCAGACACACTTTCACTCAAATCAGCAACAGCCTGAAATAAAGGATCAATTGTTGCTACTTTACCATTTACATCGTCTAATAAAATATTTGATTTTACGAGTATATTCTCAACTTCATTTGATAAGCCATCAACATCGCTGGTAATAGATGAAATACTTTTATTCACTTCTCCGAGTGTTCTCATCATTCTCATAAGAACGAAAATAATGAATAGGACTAAGACCGCGAAAGCAACAGCGGCAATTAATCCTGCAATTTGTCCACCTGTCATAATAATTCCTCCTATTTACTTACGTACATTAATTCAAAATCTACTTATAGGATAGCATTCGAACCTAAAAACTGCAATTGATAACATACGACAGTTTTGTATTTAAATTACACATTAGCCCACATGTTTGCTATGATGATATCAATAAATTAATTTAGGGGTGATCGCCATTTTAAACAATCTTTTTTTAGAGCATTTCACAAAGGACAATTTACTTTTAGGGACATTACTAAAAACCGTTACAAAACAAAGTACTTTCCTTTCACGTTACATAGCTCATATCGATTGGGATGCCATTATTAGTAACCTAGTTGAACTAGTTTTTTCTCTTGTTTTCTTTTCTTTTCTATTTATCCTTATAAATTGGATTGGAAAAAAAATCATTCGTCGGACATTTAATCAATATCGAGGATCCGATAGATATTCAACAAATAGAGTTGAAACAATCAATTCACTAACATCAAATATTTTTCACTATATTATGTTATTTTTTTATCTTTACGCTATTCTGTCGGTGCTCGGTGTTCCCGTTGGTACCTTAATTGCAGGTGCCGGAATCTTAAGTGTTGCTTTAGGTCTTGGCGCACAAGGATTCGTAACTGATGTCGTCACTGGATTCTTTATTCTTTTAGAACAACAATTCGATGTTGGAGATATCGTTAGAATTGATTCAATTGAGGGTCCTATCGTGGCTGTCGGCCTACGTACGACTCAAATTGAAGACTATGATGGTATTTTGCATTTTGTCCCAAATAGAAATATCACAATTGTCAGTAATTTATCTCGCAATAATATGCGAGCAGTTATCGATATCCGAATTGATGTCACTGACGATGTGGATAAAATCACCCATATTGTACAGAACGTTAATGAAAAGTTAGTCCCACTTCATCCCGAAATTAAAGATGGACCAAATATTTTAGGTCTAGTTGATCTTGGCAAAGGAAATTTGGTCTTTAGAGTCGTTGTGTTCACTTTAAATGGTGAACAGGCATCTACTCAACGGACATTTCTTGCCGGTTATCTAACGGCTTTAAATGATGCTCAAATACATGTCTTAAACTCACCTATCTCACTTAACTAAAAAATGACTCAATTATGAAATCATAATTGAGTCATTTTTTAGTTTCTTATTTGTTGATCTCTATCTGTCAAAAAATGGACCATTGCAAGAACACCTGCATCAATTGCAGCTTCTTTAGGCGCCAAAAATTCAGAATGTAGCGAGTAAGGACTATCTACACCCAACCAAAACATTGTTCCAGGTATTTTAGACAATAAAAATCCAAAATCTTCTCCCGTCATTGCAGGTTGTGTTTCAACAAATGAAACTTCTGGATCGTTTTTCATAAATCGAATAAAGTTTTCAGTCCTGCTATCATCATTTTCAACAGGTAGATAACCACCTTGAATGAGGTTTAATTCTACTTCGCAATCGTACATTAATGCGATACCCTCACAAATTGTTTTAACACGTTTTTGAATCAATAAATTCATTTCTTGTGTTAACGCACGAATTGTTCCATTAATCTGTGCTTCACCAGCAATAACATTACCAGTCGTTCCAGCAGTAAATTGACCCAACGTAACAACTCCAGATTGTATTGGATCGACATTTCGACTGATAATCGTTTGTAATTGCGTGACCAACTGTGCACCAGCAACTACCATGTCATTAGCCTGATGTGGGTATGCAGCATGTCCACTTTTTCCGGCTAGGTGTGCATGAATTTCACACGTACCTGCGAACAAAGTGCCTAATCGAGTTCCAATTGTTCCAGCAGGTAATTGTGGATTATCATGGAATGCATAAATTTCATCAGGCATCCACTCATCTAATAATCCACTCTCATAGAGTCGCTTACCACCACTGGCATTTTCTTCTGCTGGTTGAAAGATAAAAGTCATATTTACTGTTGGTTGATTTTCAGAAAAGTAATTTAGAATTCCGAGCGCAACCGTCATATGAATATCATGCCCACAAGCATGCATTCTACCTTCATTCCGTGATGAAAATGGCAGTCCTGTCTTTTCAGTAACAGGTAGTCCGTCAATATCAGTCCGATATCCAATTGTATACCCGCCAATAGAACCAACTACTCGAACTAAAATACCAGTTTCAACTGTTTTAATTACTATAAAACTTTGATTAAATTTTGAAATTAAGTTCAGTAGATAGGCTTGAGTTTCAAATTCTTCTAATCCAATTTCCGGAATTTGGTGTAAGTCCCGTCTGATTTTAATTAGTTCTTCAGTTGTTAAACTCATTTCTATCTGTTCCCTCGTTTCAATTTATTTCTAGATATTACGTAACTCTGCTAAAATTTCTGTTTTATCTTTTGTTTTATCATCGATATCTTTAACTTTTTTTGCGGGCATCCCTACGACTACCGTATAAGGTGCAACATCTTTAGTAACAACAGCTCCAGCACCAACAACGGCACCTTTACCAACACGAACGCCTTCAAGCACGACAACATTTCCACCAATTAAAACGTCATCTTCAATAATAACAGGTGTTGCTGAAGGTGGTTCGACAACCCCAGCAAGTACTGTTCCAGCACCAATATGACAATTATCTCCAACAATTGCACGACCACCTAAAACAGCACCCATATCAATCATTGTTCCCTTACCAATTTCAGCACCAATATTAATGATAGCGCCCATCATGATAACAGCGTTATCGCCAATTAAAACTTGATCGCGAATAACTGCACCTGGTTCAATACGTGCATTAATCTTTTTTAAATCTAATAACGGAACAGCTGAATTACGAGTTTCATTTTCAATATGAGAACTTACAATTTTTGAATTTTCATTTAGGAAAGGTTCAATATCTGCCCAATCACCAAATAAAACGCCAGCTTTATCATTTAAGTAGTCTTCTATCGTATCTGGTACATCGATTTCAACTAAATCCCCTTTAATATATACCTTAACGGGTGTTTTCTTTTTTGAAGTGCTAATAAAATTAATAATTTCGTGTGCATCTAAATTTGCCATCATCATTCTCCTAATATTTCATATTATTTATTTTCTTTCTTTAGTTTCAATATCTTGAACTATATACTCTTTTTCAAATTCATGAGCAATATGATTCATACTTTTCATAAGCTCACGACGTGTCACGATACCTGTAAAACTGCCCTCAGAAGAAACAACTGATAAAAAGGGATGGTCCACAAGTAAGTGCAAAACATTCTCAATATCGTAAGGATCTTGAATAGTGGGAATATCAGTTTCCATAACATCTTTAACACGAACTTCGTGTAATCGGCTGACATCCAATTCATCTAATCCTAACATTGTCTCAGTAATCATAGACAAGGATAACAATCCTTTAAACTTATAATCATTATCTAAAACGGGAATTTTAGCATAATGAACTTTTGTTAAAACCAATAGTGCGTGATCCAGGAAGTTATTTTCTTGTACATTAGCAACAATTTCAGCTGGAATTAAAAAGTGTTCCTGGTTTTCGGATAACATTTTTTCAATAGACTTAGCTATCATTCAATAGGTCCTCCTTCCAAACTTTTAGAACAACTCCTATTTTATAATAAATTGAACGCAGACACTAATTTTTTTTAAAAATCGAGCCAATTATTAATAAATATTTACATTTGTTCGCAATATTGGTAACATAATAAATATTGCGAACAAAAATAGGAGGATACAATGGATTATACATTAACAACAAGATTAGCTGCAGAATTTATTGGTACAGCAATTATGGTTATTTTAGGTAATGGTTCGGTGGCCAATGTCGAACTTGGGCATACAAAAGGACATGGTAGTGATTGGGCTTTAATCGCCTTCGGTTATGGATTCGGTGTTATGATTCCCGCCTTAATCTTTGGTAGTATTTCAGCAAATCATATTAATCCAGCTTTCACTTTAGGATTAGCTTTTTCTGGTTTGTTCCCATGGGGTGAAGTACTTCCCTACATGACAGTACAATTTTTAGGTGCATTCGTTGGACAAGCTATTGTTGTTGCAGCCTACAAACCTTACTATGATCAAACAACTGATCCTGAACGTATTTTAGGTACTTTCTCAACTATTGATGCCGCTCAAAGTAAATTAAATGGTTTTATTAATGAATTTGTTGGTACTTTCATTTTGATATTTGGCGCCATTGGTATTACAAAAGCACCATTTTTCTCCGATAACCTCGGAACAGCTCATCTCGGATTAGGTTTCTTAGTCCTTGTATTAGTTGCATCATTGGGTGGCGCAACTGGCCCAGCCCTAAACCCAGCTCGTGATCTTGCTCCACGTTTACTACATCAACTATTACCTCTTAAAAATAAAGGTAACTCACAATGGGATTATAGTTGGGTCCCAGTCGTTGCACCAATTGCAGCCGGCATTTGTGCCGTTTTCCTATACAAATCACTTTTTATGCTAGCTTAAATTTTAAAAACCTCTAAACGATAAAATTCGTTTAGAGGTTTTTTTTCGCTATTTACGTTTAAACTCGCAAGTTAATTCTGGTATTAATTTATGCTGTCTAGTGAAATATGAGACGTGAACATTTTTTTCGTTTGCTTCTACTATCGCATATGTTCCACCAATCCCTTGATACATCCCTCTAGGAAGACTAATGCTCCCAGGATTTAAAATTAATACGCCATCGTCAGTCATCTCACATCCTAATTCATGAGTATGTCCAAAAAATACGAATTTAGCATGATTAGCCTTAGCTTTTAATTCAAGTGTGAACAGTCCTGTTTTAACGTTAGTCAGATGCCCGTGAGAGAGATAGATAGTTTCCCCGCTCACAATTTCAACTAATTCTTCTGGAAAATTCATATCAAAATCCATGTTTCCTAGGACACCATCAAATTTATTAAAAAGCGGATCATTTGCTTCTAATTCTGAATCGCCACAATGAAAAAATACATCAACTTGATTTTTATTATGTACTAAAATAGATTCTAATATATCACGATCTCCATGACTATCACTCACAACTAAGCACTTCATCTTATTTTTCCCACCAATCATTAAAATTTGACATTAACTTGACGGTTGCACGACCGCGATGACTAATTTTATTTTTTTCTACTTCAGTCAGTTCAGCCATAGACTTATATAATTCAGGTACATAAAAAAGTGAGTCATAACCAAATCCGTTATCTCCACGTGGTATACCCAAAATTTCTCCAGCCACTTCACCGTCTACAACTAGTGACTCGTTACCAGGTTTTGCAAAAACTAACGTTGTATGGAAATTTGCAGTCCTTTTGTCTTTCGGCACGTCAGTCATTTCATGTAATAATTTCGCATTATTCGCAGCGTCATTATGGTCCTCAGCAAAACGAGCAGAAAATATACCTGGTCGACCATCTAAGGCGTCCACCATTAAACCAGAATCATCTGCTAAAACAGGTAATTGTGTTAATTGTGAAATTGTTTCTGCCTTTAATCTTGCATTCTCTTCAAATGTTTTCCCAGTTTCTTCAACATCTGGTAATTCAGGATAGTCCAACAACGTAGTAACTTTAAATCCTAGTGGATTAAAAAAACGTTTAAATTCAGTCGCTTTTCCTTCATTTTTAGTTGCAATTAAAATCACATCTTTTTGATTCTCAATATGTTCATTTTGAATTAAAATGGTTTTCTTCTGCGAATTACCCATTAATTCTGATAATCCTGACATTGCTCCACCTAAAAGTTGCGTTAATTTGTCACCAAGTAAATCAGCATTAGATTTTTCAAAATTCAATTGTAAAAAAGCCCCTGATTCATTTTGAACAATTAATAAATGACTATCGGCTGTTTCCTCTTCTTCACTTGTTAAATCAGCAAATAACTCATCATGAATGAAACCAACATTAATCGCTGAAAATGGTTTTAATTTTTGACCGTTACTCTTTAACAATAAATTTTGAATTGCTACATAACTCGCATTAATAACTGTTGCAATAATATCCCCATCAGCTTGCATGATTTGTACTTGTAAATTAAATCCAGTATCTTTTAATGTTTCTGCCAAGGCCGTCTTAAGCGATGATAAAATCAATTCAATTTTGACATTGCTTTGAGCACTCAACCACTGATTAACGTCTACTTTCAATTCACCAATGTTATCTGTTTCGTTAACTAAAATTGTTACCTTAGTCAAGCCCAACTGGTATTCAATCGCACTATCGACTTCCTTAAGACTTAATTTTGTAATTGAGACTGGTCTAACTTCTAAATTATCTCGATTCTCATTTTTACGCATGTTAGTCTCCCTGTCCTAAATGAATTGTTTTAGAATTTATATTTTCTAATCCTAACCAACCTGATGCAATTTCGTTAAAATCATTCGCATCACCCGTCGTAAAAAATTCATGTTCAATTTTTGCTTCACTTTTAGCCGCAATATTAAAATAATCTAAGATAGTTGAAACATCGTTAACTGTTTCAGCTCCTGAATCAATCAACGTTACTTTATCACCAACCGCATTTTGAATAAAAGGTCTGAGTAATGGATAGTGAGTACAGCCCATGACTAGTGTATCAATGTTTTTATCATCAAAAAAAGCTAACGTTTCATTAACAACTCGTTCAGCGATTTCTGATTCGTATTGATCACTCTCGACAATTGGGACGAACTTTGGACAAGGTAAGCTCGTCACAAATAAATTAGGATTTTTTTCATGTAACGTATTACTATATGCGCTACTTTTAATCGTACCTTCCGTCCCAATAACGCCTACTCTTTGGTTTTTAGATGACTTAATTGCCGCTCTACTTCCTGGTTTTATAACACCAATCACTGGGATTGCTAATTTTTCTCGTAAATCATCCAAGGCAGCAGCCGTTGCTGTATTACAAGCAATCACTAACATTTTTATCCCTTTACTTAACAAAAAAGATGTCATATCCCAAGTGAATTCTAAAACTTGTTCTGAGGGCCGAGGTCCATATGGCATTCTAGCTGTATCACCTAAATAGTATATTTTTTCGTTTGGTAATTGTTTAAGTGCTTCTTTTACAACTGTTAATCCACCAACACCTGAATCAATAAATCCAATTGCTTGATTATTCATTTTCTAACCTCTTTTTCGATTACTTATCAATCTTAATTATGACTTGTCTTTACTCAAAATTCAAGTCTAGTCATTTAACATTAATTTATGAAAAATCAATATCATCTAATCTTAAATAACGGTATAATACTTGTATATTATATATCCAGAGGGAGATCCATATGAAACCAAATTTGATTGAAAATTTATTATCAGCTGACAACAATGATACATTCGCATATGAACTTATTCGCGATAGTTTAATACCAGAAGTAATTGGTACGGATACAACAATTTTATACTGGGTTGGTAAAAAAATGGCCCGTAATGCTAACCTCGCTAATATTGCAGACCTTATTACCTTTTTTGAAAAGGCAAATTGGGGTACTCTTGAAGTGGTTAAAGAAAAAAAAGACAAGCAAACTTGGTTACTATCTGGTAATATTGTTACCTTCAGACAGAATCAGATTAAGTCTGCTGATTTTAACCTAGAAGCTGGGTTTATTGCTGAAACTATCCAAATTCAAAGTGGTTTCACATCAGAAACAATAATTGAAAATCAAAATAATAAATCCGGTGTTTCAATTATTGTTCAAACTGATTTAAAAGATCCTAATATGACAGAACCAACTGACCAATTTCACTTCAAAGTACCAACTGAAACTGAATAATTATCGAATAGATAATTAAAAAGAGCTGACTTTAAAAGTCAGCTCTTTTTAATTACTAAATATATTGTGCTAAAACTTCTTTAACCTGATCTTTTGAATGATAACCGACGATTGTATCAACAACTTCGCCATCTTTTTTAATCATTAAAGTTGGAATACTCATGATACCAAAAGATTGTGCTGTTGCTGGATTTTGATCAATATCCATTTTAGAAAATTTTACTTTATCGCCCATTTCTTGTTCTAAATCTTCAATAGCTGGCGATTGCATACGACAAGGACCACACCATGTTGCCCAAAAATCTGTCAATGTTACACCTGAATCTGTTACTTTTTCAAATTCTTTATCTGTAATTGCTTGTACCATTTGAATTCCCCCTTTTATTATTTATGTGACCATCATATCAAAGAAAATAATACCACGCCACATTTTTGCTTACAAAAAGTAAACGTTACTTGAATTCTACGATAGTTGCGCCATTTCCACCAGCATTGGGTGCTGCAAATTCAAATGACTTAACATGACGATTTGATTTCAAATAATCTGTTATTCCAGTTCTTAAGGCTCCAGTCCCTTTACCATGAACAATAGTAACAGAAGCATATCCAGCAAGTAAAACAGAATCAATATACTGATCAACTTGGCTCATTGCATCATCATAGCGCTGTCCACGAAGATCAAGCGATGTTGAAACGCTTGTTGAAGCCGCATTTTTAAAAATGGTTCTATCCTTTTTATCATTCTCGATATGAACTTTTTGAAGGTCGTTTTCATTAATTTTCATTTTTAGAATACCAAGTTGAACTTCCCACTCTGTCTTACTCATTTTTTTAACTAAAACACCTTGTTGACCATAAGTTTTAACTAAGACATCGTCGTTCACATGGAATTCTTGTTTATTTTTAGCTCGTTGTAGGACCTTATTTTTCTTCAAAGCATTTGTTGGTTGATGCATTTGTGATAATTGTGATTTTGCATCAATTAATTCATGTTCTTTAACAGCTTGTCCTTGAAGCATCTGCATTTGGCGAATTTCTTTTATTATTTTATCTGCATTTATTTCTGCTTCTGCCACGATTTCATTAGCTTTTCCCTTAGCCTTATCCGTCATTGACTCTCTTTGCGCAACAAACTCGGCATACTGTTTAGCTAGGTCATCATGTAATTTCGTTGAATCTTCTAGTTGTGCTTTTAATGCCAGTGTCTCATCTTCTGCCTTTTTTCGCTTACTCATTAAGTCAGAAATCATTTCATTCAAATCTTGGCTATCTTGATTGGTCAAGTTTTGCGCTTGATCAACAACATTTGACGCTAACCCAATTTTACGAGAAATATCAAACGCATTACTACGACCAGGTATTCCAATTAATAATCGATAAGTTGGTTGTAACGTTTCACTATCAAATTCCATACTAGCATTAATTGTTCCAGCACGATTAAACCCATACGCTTTTAATTCGGGATAATGTGTTGTAGCAACTGTATAACTACCTTTTTCTCCAACAGCATCAAGAATTGCAATCGCCAAAGCTGCACCTTCTTGTGGATCCGTTCCAGCTCCTAATTCATCAAATAAAACTAATGAATGTTCGTTAATATTAGCTAAAATAGAAACGATATTAGTCATATGAGCAGAAAATGTACTTAAGCTCTGTTCAATCGATTGTTCATCCCCAATATCTGCAAAGATATCTTCAAAAATACCAATACGACTACCTTCATTTGTTGGAATATTTAAACCTGATTGTCCCATCATCTGAATTAAGCCTAATGTTTTTAACGTAATTGTTTTACCACCGGTATTAGGTCCCGTAACAACAATTGCTTGATAATCTTTTCCTAACATAATATCGTTAGCAACTACTTTTTTACTATCCAATAAAGGATGACGTGCTTGTCTTAAAAAAATGTCATTTTCAACACTAATTGCTGGTTCAGTTGCTTTAATTGAGCTTGCATATTGTGCCTTTGCATTAACAAAATCGAAATGTCCTAAAATATAAGCATTTTCTAAAATTTCTGCTGTAAAAGGTGCAACTAATTCAGATAACTCTGCCAAAATACGACGTTCTTCATCTGCTTGAGCAAGTTGCTGTTCGCGTAAATGATTATTCATCTCGACAATTGCTTGCGGTTCAATAAATAAGGTCTGTCCTGTTGCACTTTGGTCATGAACAGCGCCACCAAATTGACCACGATATTCTGCCTTAACAGGGATAACGTAACGTTCATTTCTAATTGTAATTAATGTTTCACTTAAATATTTAGCACTTTTACCACGCGTAAATTCTTGTAGTTTAGCTCTAATGGCACTTTCCGAGCGTAAAATATTTTGTCGAATATTATGCAATACTGGTGAAGCCTCATCAGTAATGTGACCATCATTTTCAATTGACTGATTCAACCTACGATTAATTTCAGGTAGATTTTCAAGCTTTTCTATCCATTCAAATAATCTCGTTAATTCAATTTCAGAATCTGCTAAATCTTTAAAAAATAATTTAACCTCATTAGTCGTTCGTAGTACACGACCAACAGCAGATAGCTCTTTACCATTCAAAGAAGCTCCCATATCTAACCGTTTCATATGTGGCTTAACGTTGACTAATTGTGGTAAAGGAATGCCACCGCGGAGTCGCAATATCTTCACAGCATCTTGTGTTTCGTCTAAATCCTTTTGGATTTTTTCGAGATTAGTCATCGGCTCTAATGCCTTAACTTCTTCTTGTCCAGATTCAGTAGATATAAATGTTTGAATTTGTTGTTTAACTTTTTGATATTCTAATGTCTTTAATCCTTTTTCGTTCATACTTTAATTCTCCTAACATTTAATCTGTAGATGATGTATTTGTAATGAACATCTTTTTAGCTATTGTTGGCGTATCTGTTAGTATTTTTTGAGCAACCGTCGATTCTAAAACAGCTTCATTAACTTTTTGATTAGGCCAAGCCGACAAAATAATTAACCCAATAAAAATAAAAACAAACATCAGTATAACCGATAGAACCCCACCAATTAGTGAATTCACCTGATGAATAACTGGTAATTTTGTAACAGAATTTATTACTCTAATAATACCTCTAATGAGTATACCGCCAACCACAAATAAAGCCGCAAATACAATCATCGAATAAAAGTTAGTCTGAAGATGGTTCGTAATAGATGTCTTATCAGTTTCCATAATTTTAGGGAAACGTTCTCCCAACCAAATAGTAACAGGATTTGTTAAAACTTTAGCAAATAAATAGATAGCGATAAATCCTACAATTCTCAAAAGCGTTAATACTAATCCTTTTCTATAACCGTTAAAAAATGACACAATTAATAAAAAGATAACAATTAAAGAAACTGTCATAATATTACTCCTTTACTTGTGTTTCACCATTAATTTCATTTAATTTTTCTTGTAATTTAATTTGATCTGAAACTGCGTTGATAGCTACTAATATCGCTACTTGTTCATCATCTATTTCAGGTAGCATGTCCTTCACTGATTGAAATTCATTTTTCACCAATGTTGCTACGGCGTCCATGTGTGTGTCTGATTCTGATCCAATAATTGTATACACTTTTTTACCGATTTTAGTCTTATATCTATTCTTTTGATTTTCCAATGAACACCCTCCTTACATTTAATCATTTAAAAATAATTTTACCACGAATTGATCAAAAGAGATATGTGTATCATAGTCCATAATATATAATTTAAAACAAAATAAAAAAGTTAAACCAATTTGGCTCAACTTTTTAAATAATCTTCTATTGCATACTTTCATCTGAAAGGAAGGTATTCAATACTTCTTCTACCATATCCCATTCATCATCGTCTTCGATTGGTTCTAAATCACTTTCAGTTGCTTCACCATTCTCATTAGGACTAAATGAGTAAGCTTGAATTTCAACCTCTTCATCAGCTTCTGAGCCAAGTGGATAAAGCATAATATATGATTTATTGTAATCATCAGATTCAAAGGTAAACAGAACTTCAAAAAGTGTTTCATTACCGTTATCATCTACTAATGTAATCTGTTGGTTTTCTTCTTCATTATTCATATTGTGACCTCACTTTATTCTTTAGTTAATTTGCCTTTACCATCTAAATAATTCTGTAAAATTAGGCTTGCAGCAAGTTTATCAATAACTTTTTTTCTTTTTTTTCTTGATGTATCGGCCTGTTCAACAAGCATACGTTCTGCCTCAACAGTTGTCAACCGTTCATCTTGAAAATCAATTGGCAAGCCAAAAGTTTCAACTAATAACTCGCCGTACTTTTGCGCAGCTTCAGCACGAGGGCCTAATGAGTTGTTCATATTTTTGGGTAAGCCGAGTACAAAGCCAGTTACTTCATACTCTGTAACCAATTCTTTGACACGTTCAATACCAAAGTCACTTCTGTCTTCATTAATACGAATAATTTCAACGCCTTGGGCAGTCCATCCTAATAAATCGCTCATTGAAACGCCGACCGTTCTTGAACCAATATCCAAGCCCATTAATCTCATTTAATTTCCTACTTTTCTTCTGTATTTAAGTAATTTTTAACTAACTCTTCAACAATTTCATCGCGTTCATATTTTCTAATTAAATTACGTGCGTCATTAAATCTAGGAATATAAGCAGGATCGCCCGATAACAAATAGCCAACAATCTGGTTAATAGGGTTGTACCCTTTTTCTTCTAATGATTGGTAAACAGTTACCAATGTATCGTGGACATCTTTTTTATTATTTTCGTCAAAATTAAAGAACATTGTTTTATCTAATGAACTCATAACGTGGCACCCCCATCAATTTATTAACCTAGCTCTATTCTACTAAAAAAAGGACCATTCGACAATCAAAACAAGCTGATGTAATCAAGCCGTAATATAATAAAGAGTATTTATCTATTTATTATTAGATAAATACTCCTTTAATTATTATTTGGTTTGATTATTTAACCAATTTGCTGCTTCTTTGATTGCATCAGCTAAACCTGCTGGATTTTTACCACCTGCTTGAGCTAAGTCTGGTCGGCCACCGCCACCACCGCCAACAAGTGGCGCAATCGTCTTAATTAAATCGCCCGCTTTTAATCCTGATTTAATGCCATCAGCACTAACTGCCGTAATTAAATTAACTTTACCGTCATCACTTGTTGTTCCAATAGCCAAAACATCTGATAATTCTTGGGTTTTCCATTGGTCAGCCAATTGACGTAATTGAGACATCCCTGAAACTGAAACTTTTGCTGCAATTAACGTTTTACCATTAATTTCTTGTTTATTTTTGAAAACATCCCCAGCTTGTTGGCTAGCAATTTTATCTTCAAATGCTTGAATTTGTTGTTCACTTACTTTTAATGCACTTTGTAATTGTTCAATTTTATTTGAAACTTCTACGACTTTATTTACTTTTACTTGTTGTGCTACTGTTTCTAAGAGTTCGTTACGTCCGTTTAAGAAATCAAAAGCTTCTTTAGAAGTTACTGCTTCAATACGACGAACGCCGGCACCAACACCTGATTCAGAAATAATTTTAAATAAGCCGATTTCACTCGTATTTGAAACGTGCGTACCACCACAGAATTCAATTGAATAATCGCCAATTTTCACAACCCGCACAATTTTTCCATATTTTTCTGAGAATAAAGCAATGGCACCCATATTTTTAGCAGAATCAATATCTGTTTCAACAGTTTCAACAGCTAACTCAGCCCAAATCTTATCGTTAACAATCTTTTCAACTTGTTTTAACTGTTTCTCTGAAACGGAACCAATATTTGTAAAATCAAACCGTAGATAAGTGGGTTCGACTAATGACCCAGCTTGATGTGTATGTTCGCCCAGAACATCTCGCAATGCTTGATCAAGTAAATGTGTCGCCGTATGATTTTTTTCAACTTTTTTATGGAAATCTTGATTAATTTCTAGTGTCACTAATTGGTCTTTTTTCATTGCTGCAAGAACTTTAATGGCGTGTAAATTTTGTCCATTAGGTGCATGTTGAACTTCTTCAACTTCAGCAATAACATTGCCTTCTGTATCTTTGATAGTTCCTTTATCAGCAACTTGTCCACCCATTTCAGCGTAAAATGGTGTTTTTGAAAAAATAACTTGAGCGTTATCACCTGGTTTTATGTTATCTACTAACTCGTTATCCACAATTAAATCAACCACTTTGGCGTCATCCACATTAGCTTGTGTATAACCAACATATTCACTAATTGTTTTAATATCTGTTAACATCCCATTTTGAACACCCATTGATTTAGCATTACTACGTGCAGCACGAGCACGATCCTTCTGCTGTTGCATTTCAGCGTTAAACCCTACTTGATCTACAGATAATCCTTCATCTTCGGCATATTCTTTCGTTAATTCAAATGGAAAACCATAAGTATCGTACAATTTAAAGACACCAGCACCAGTTAGCTCTACTTTATTTTCTTTTTTAGTCGTTAAAATAAGATTATTTAATAACTGTAATCCATCTTTTAATGTTTCATTAAATCGTTCTTCTTCAGAACGAACAATTTTAGAAATATACTCTGATTGTTCTAAAACTTCCGGATAATAATCCTTCATAATATTACCAACAACAGGTACAAGTTGCGTTAAAAATGATCCTTCTATCCCTAATTTTTGTCCATGCATCACTGCACGACGAATTAATCGACGAATAACATAGCCACGTCCTTCATTAGAAGGTAAAGCGCCATCACCAATGGCAAATGAAATTGCACGCGCATGATCTGCAATAACCTTAAATGAAATATCATCTTGGGCATTATCATCATATTTTTTATTATTACTCATTTTTTCAGTTGCATCAATTAAGGGTAAGAATAAATCTGTTTCAAAATTAGTTTTTGCATTTTGGAAAATCGAAACAACACGTTCTAAACCCATCCCCGTATCAATATTTTGATGAGGTAGTGGTTCATAGTTATTTTCAGGTGTGTGATTAAATTCAGAGAACACGATATTCCAAACTTCTAGATAACGTTCATTTTCGCCACCAGGATAATTTTCGTCATCATCCTCAGCTAAGTTATTAAAACTTTGTCCACGATCATAAAAAATTTCTGTATCAGGTCCACTAGGTCCTTGTCCAATATCCCAAAAGTTATCTTCTACTTCTACTAGATGATCCTTTGGTAACTTAACTTCTTCTAACCAGATACGTTTTGCTTCCAAATCTTTTGGGTAAACAGTAACGTATAGTTTTTCAGCATCAAATGCGAACCATTTTTCACTTGTTAATAATTCCCAAGCCCAATTAATTGCTTCTGGTTTAAAATAATCCCCAATTGAGAAATTACCCAACATTTCGAATAACGTATGATGACGTGCTGTCTTACCAACATTCTCGATATCATTCGTACGAATACTTTTTTGGGCATTCGTAATTCTAGGATTTTCTGGTACAACTGATCCATCAAAATATTTTTTTAAAGTTGCAACACCGGAATTAATCCACAGTAATGTGGGATCATCCACAGGTAGTAATGAGGCACTAGGTTCAATTGTATGGCCTTTTTCTTTAAAGAAATCTAAATACATTTGGCGTATTTCAGTACTTGTCATTTTTTTCATAAGTGTGACTTCCCTTCTATTTTTAAGCAAAAAACACCGCTGCGAGTAAGGACGCTTATAGCGCGGTACCACCTTACTTGCAACGATGTTTTAGTCGTTTACCTCTTAAACTCGATAACGTTGAGTGGACGTCATTCTATTAATACTTAACACAAGGCAGCTTTTTTAAATAATCATTTCTCTCAGCAAATGAAATGTTTCTGTTAGGCTATTTAAATTTATCCCTGTTTCTAATAAAAATTATATTGAAATCGACTCAAATTGTCAAATTAAGCTTACGACTCTTTACGATTTTGTTTTCTGTTAACGCGACGATCCATTTGATCTTTACGTTTAATTGCTTTTTGAATCTTTTTCTTATATCCAGGTTTACGTTTTTTCTTCTCTTTTTTAACCATTCCTTTGATTACTGGAGCTAAAGGATCTTTGGTTTGTTTACGATTTTCACGGCGATTACGATCATAAGAATCAACGATTTCACCTTTTTTAATATCTTTAGGTGCAAATTTAATCCCCATTGCTTCTAACTCAGCAATTTTATTTTCTTCATTTGGTTCATATAACGTCATCGCAATACCACTCAAACCGTTACGACCAGTACGTCCAACACGATGAATGAAGAATTCTAAATCATTTGGAATATCATCATTGATGACATGTGAAACACCCTCAATATCAATTCCACGCGCTGCCAAATCAGTTGCGACAACATATTGAAAATCTAAATTTTGAACTTCTTTCATGACACGTTTTCGTTCACGAGCTGGCACATCACCATGAATTTTAGCAACTTTTAAATTCTTACCACGTAAATACTCAACAATTTCATCAACACGTGTTTTTGTATTTGCAAAAATAAGTGCGATATATGGTTGTCCCATCGTAATTAATTGATAAATAACTTCATTACGATCATGACCCTTCGTTGGAATAATCCAGTTTTCAATCGTATCACTAATAACTGATTTAGCTGCAATTTCTTCAACTACTGGGTTCTTCATGTATTTCTTTAAAAATGG
Source organism: Dellaglioa sp. CoH-57-MRSF-21 (assembly GCF_056781915.1). Next base: position 34,368 of record NZ_JBXAXU010000007.1, read on the forward strand.
TTGTAATTTTTGTGGAATAGTTGCTGAAAACACCATCATTTGAAGATCAGAAGGTAATGCAGATGCAATTTGATCAGTTTCTTTCAAAAACCCTAAATCAAGTGTCATATCTGCTTCATCTACAACTAAAGTTGATGCATTATGAATATCTAAAGCGTTACTGCTCATTAAATCAGCAATACGTCCAGGTGTCCCAATGACAATTTGTGGTTGTCTTCTACTTAATTTATCGATTTGACGCTGTTTATCTGTCCCACCAACATAATTTTGAATATGAATAGGTTCGGGACTAAATTCTGCCAATTGCTTAGCAGCTTCATAAATTTGGTAAGCAAGTTCACGACTTGGTGTCGTAATAACTGCTTGAACCGTATTATTTGAAGGATCAAGTTGATTAAAGATTGGTAATAGGAAAGTATGTGTTTTACCACTACCCGTTTGTGATTGACCTACAACGCTTTTACCCTTTAAAACAACTGGTATTAAGCGTTGTTGAACTTCTGTTGGTACATTAAAATGAATTGCTTCAATCGCTTTTAAAAGATACGATTTCAATCCAAAATTTTTAAAATTTTCTGGCATTTTATTCTCCCGTATATGTCTTAGCTAAATCATCAAGTGATTTAACTATTTCTTCGTACTCTGCTTGGTCTTTAGCTCTTGCACCACTGGCCATGGGATGTCCACCACCATCATGCTCTTTTGCTAACTGATTGATTACAGGACCTTTTGATCGTAATCGAACGCGATAGCTACCATCCTTTTGCTGCACAAAAATTGCCCAACATTGAACTTCAATAATTTTACCTGGTAAAGGTACAATTTGAGATGAACCAGCATCGCCCAACTCTATTGAATCTAGATAGTCATGTGTCAATATGACATATGCTGCTTTATGTTCTGTAATAACTAAATTATCATATACATATCCTGATAACTTAGCGACACCTGCGGTAATATTGTCCATTTTTTGGTTTATTTTAGTAGTTGAAAAATGATAAGTCATTAATTCAGCAACCACTTGCATCGTATGTGCAGTTGTTGCTGAATACATGAATCGACCTGTATCGCCAACAATTCCGGCGTATAACATCCTAGCCGCATCATCAGTAACTACAAGTTCTCCACCAACGCCATCAACTAAATCCATAACTAATTCAGAACTACTTGATGCATTTGTTTTCACCCAAACTAAATCACCATAAACGTCTTCATTGGGATGATGATCCAATTTAATTAGGTAGGCACCACTTGTATATCGATCATCTTCAACTCTTGGACGATTAGCCGTATCAATCACGATGACGAGTGCATTATTATACGTCTCATCAGAAATTTCATCTTGGTCACTAATCCATACTAATCCAGCTGAGGGCGCACCAACTTGATAAACCTTTTTGTCAGGAAAACTAGCACGAATAATTGCTGCTAACCCCGATTGAGATCCAATTGCATCAGGGTCTGGACTTTGATGACGATGAATAATAATCGTATCAAATTGTTTAATTTTTTTTAAAATTTCTAACTCAATTTTCACTTAAATGACTCCTTCTTAGAACTCAAATGGAATATCAATCTCGGGAATAATCCCCACACCATCATTCAATAATTGAACAAATTCAACTGGATTTTGTTCAATTTTGGTAAACGTATTGTAATGAATTGGAACAACCTTTTTTGCCTGTACAAATTCAGCTGCAATTGCAGCATCTTCTAAACCCATTGTATAAGTATCACCAATCGGTAAAAATGCTAAATCAACAGGTTCCATATGATTAACTAACTTCATATCTGAAAATAAAGCCGTATCTCCTGCATGATACAAGACTTTCCCATCAATATGCAATTCAAACCCTGCAGCTACACCTAATGTTCTCGCTGTACCATCAATTACCAAGGCAGCAGTATGCCACGCGGGAATAAGTTTTACTGAACCGAAAGGTAATTTAAGCTGACCACCAAAATTTAAAGGCTCAACAATTAAACCCTCATCTTCAAAATAATTAGCTAGTTCATTGATTGTAACGACTTTAGCCCCTGATTTTTTTGCTAACTCAATTGTATCACCCACATGATCGTAGTGTGCATGCGTCACTAAAATATAATCTGGATTTAATTCGTCAATAGTCGTTTTAACTAACGGATTATCTTTAATGAATGGATCAATTAAGATCGTCAACTTATCGTCAGTAACAATTTGAATACTAGATTGTCCAAGCCATGTAATTTTCATGTTTAGTCTTCTTTCGTTTCCAAAGTTGCTCTTAAGTATAACGGTTATTGAGGCCAATTACAAAGGCTGTTTTGTGTCTTTTTTCCCAAATAATGGTAGTTTCATATTTTCAAAACCAATTGGTGCTAAATTTGTCATCGTTAATCCAAGTAACCTAATTCCCTTTTCTGCACCCAATATATCGTCAAAAATCTGTCGTCCATAAAAATAAATAGTTGCTGCATCATTACGAATAAATTCTTCCAATGTTAATCTTTTTGTTAGCGTCGTAAAATCCTGATAGCGAACTTTAATGACTAACGTTTTCCCATGTTTTTGTTGTTTACTCAACGTTTCTGAAACTAAATGTGCAATATACCTAAGTTGTGTTTCAACTTCATCCGTTGTCATCAATAACTTCCCGTATGTTCGCTCGCTACCAATCGATTTTCTCTCTCTTTGCCACTCGACTGGACGATCATCAACACCTCGTACTCGTTTATATAAGAAGTACCCTAATTTACCAAATTGTTGAATTAATTCAACTTCAGATTTTTCTAATAATTCTTTTCCAGTAAGGATACCTTGATTAATCATTTTTGGTTCTGTTTTTTTTCCAACGCCTCTAAATTTACCAATTGGCAATTCAGATAAAAAAGGAATGACATCTTCTGGCAGAATTAATGTCATTCCAGCTGGTTTATTGTAATCGGACGCTAGTTTTGCTAAAAATTTATTATAAGAAACACCCGTTGAACAGGTTAAATGTAATTTTTGATAGATTTCTCTTTGAATCATGTGCGCTGCTTGAATAGCACTTTTAATTTCTTTTTTATTCTGTGTAATATCAAGATAGGCTTCATCAAATGCAATTGGCTCAATCATTTCTGTATATTCATGAAATATTTCATGAAGCTGTCTTGAAACTTCTTTATATAGTGTGAAATCAGGCGATTTAAAAATAGCTTTAGGACAAATTTCATAAGCTTCTTGGGCTGCCATAGCAGAATGGATACCTAATTTTCTTGCCTCATAATTTGCTGTAGCAACAACACCACGACCACCATTTTTTCTAGGATCCTGGGCAATAACTAATGGTTGTCCAATAAATTCAGGATGTTCACGCTCTTCAATTGACGCATAAAAAGCATCCATATCGACATGGATAATTTTTCTTTTTAATAAATTATCGTCTATTGTAATACCATTTAATTCAGCCATTAGTCCCACATCCTTTTCATGCAATTTTACACGAACGCACGTTCCTTTTCAAATTAATTGCTCTTTATTGTCCATTAAGATATAAAAATACCTCATTATCGTTAAACTTATGTTTAACAATTATGAGGTACTTCATATTATTCACCTATAACAGAATTATCCTTATTTAATTTAAAAATTTTACCTTCTACATTAAGATTATCTTTAATAGACTTTTGTAATTGTAACATTGCCTCATCAATAATTTCATTCTGTTCTTTATTGACAGATTCCATTACCATAACAGCATTTTTTGTATCATCTGTTAACATTGTTCTTTTACCATCTCGCCAATTTAAGCATCTGCAAACTGCTCCATCATCATCATAATATAAAACTTCACCAAGCAGAGCTGGTTCATTTTTATCATCACCTAAAGGATAAAAAGCTTCTCCACCTTTAGCAACACCTAAATGAAGATCTCCTTTGATAGCATCTGTATCTTCACCACCAACAGGTACACCATACTCTAATGAAATACTATTGTACAGGTCAACAAGCGGATTTATTGAACCCACACCTTTACCCTGATCAACTCGTTTAAGTAAAGCTTCAATTGATGAACGAGCACCTTTTTTCTTCTTAAAATTTTGGTATGCTTCACGCCAATTAGCCACGACTAAATTGTCTTTGAATGATTCATTTGTTAAATATTTTTGAGCTTTATCCCCAGCTTGTTCAAGCATGTTATCATAAAAATCGGTTTGATTTTCTTTAGGATGATTATCTATATCTTTTAAAAGCATAATATTAATTTGTGCATCTGGAAAGATGTTCCAAAAATCTTCATCTATAATAATTTTATTCATCATTACTCTCCTTATAAATTTATACTTTTATAATCGCTTTCGTACTATAATACTTCTGATATTTTGTCTATTAAAATAATATTTCCCTAAATAATTAAAATTATCATGCAAGAGTTACTTCAATTAATACCGAAGGATTAACGTTTTTTACTTTTTAGGATCGTATATCCAGTAATTACCATCATCCGTTAATAATTTATCTGAAGCCGTTGGACCCATCGATCCACTTAAATAGTTAGGGAATAACGTTTTATCATCATTATCGTTATGCCATGTCTCTAAAATCACATCGGCTACATTCCATGCCTTAGCAACTTCATTCCAATGAGCAAAATTAATTGCATTTCCATCTAACGCATCCAAAATTAACTTTTCGTATGCTTCTGGTGTTTTAGCTTTTGTTTCAGGTGAATTAACATAATCTAAATTCGTTTTATTCGTGTTAAAGCCTTGCCCAATTTCTTTAGTATTAATCGTCAATCTAAATCGTTCATCAGGTTCAACTGTAATTGTTAATACATCTTTACCTAAATGTTCATGTTCAGCACTTGTTCCAAAAATATTTTTTTCAACATTTTTAAAAACAATATTGATTTCAGTATTTTTCTCGACAAGACGTTTACCACTGCGAACATAAACTGGCACACCAGCCCAACGATCATTGTCAATCATTAAACGACCAGCAATAAATGTTTCAATCATTGAATCAGGTGAAATCTGTTTTTCCTCACGATAAGCCTTTTCGGTTCCTGCCTCATTTGCACCATATTGTCCACGAACAAAGTTTTTATTAACTTCATCAGGTTTTAAGATACGGATTGCTTTTAAAGCCTTTAATTTTTCTTTACGAATTTCTGATGCAACAAATTCTTTTGGCATGTCCATTGTTAATAATGAAACAACTTGCATAATGTGATTTTGGAACATATCACGCATAGCGCCACTCGTTTCATAGTACCCGCCACGTTCTTCAACACCTAATGACTCACTCAACGTTAATTGAATATTATCTATATACTTATTATTCCACAATGTTTGCGTAATAATATTACCAAAACGAATTGCTGGAATATTTTGAATCATTTCCTTACCTAGGTAATGATCAATTCTAAATATTTGATCTTCATCAAAAGTATTTGTAATTTCATCATTTAACTTTTTAGCACTTTCAAAATTGCGTCCAAAAGGTTTTTCAATAATTAAACGGTTGAATCCATTTTTAGTTACTAACTTTTGTGACCCTAAATGAGTCGCAATCGTACCAAAAAATTGAGGTGACATTGCTAAGTAGAACATACGGTTACCTTCAATTTGGTATTTTTCATCAAGTTTATCTGCTAATTTTTTTAAAGTTATATAATGTGCAACATCAGTCACATCATGTGATTGATAATAAAAATGTGATACGAAATCAGCAATTTTATTAGCATCATCGCTAACATTAACTAAAGATTCAGTAACAACGTTTTGATAAAAATCATCTGTCCAAGGACGTCTTGCAGTCCCAATTACAGCAAAGTTGGCATCTAAAAATCCTTTTTCAAATAGTTTGAAAAGAGATGGATACAATTTTCGCTTTGCTAAATCTCCGGTTCCACCAAAGATAATAAATAAGGCCTTTTGTTGAGTTTCCATTATTCCACACCACTCTCATTTTTGAGGTTTCAGTCCTCTTTATTAGTAAAATCAATAGTATAAGTTTACATTTTATTAGTAAAATAAACAAGAAAGTTGGTCTTAAACTAGACAATAAAAAAAGTATTAACTCTGATTAGCACAAAGTTAATACTTGAAAATAATTATTTTTCGTCAGAAGAGAATTTATCTTCTTCAGTTTTTGTTTCAATAACTGCATCAGTAGTTGTTTCTTCCTTAACTGCAGCTGCAGGTTCTACTTTAACTGCGGCAGGAAGGACACGTGCGATTGCTGAGCGTTCAAATGTTAAGAAAATACCGTCACAATCAAGTGTAACAGTTTTTGCCTCTTCATCAAAACTATCAATAACGCCGTGTAAACGACCAATAGTTACTACTGCATCCCCAGGTTTTAATTGGTTCATCATATCTTGTTGTTTTTGTTGTTGTTTTTTTTGTGGACGAATCATCATGAAATACATCAAGACGAATAAAGCCACAATCATTAAAATACTACTATATTGCATTAATAAGTCACCTCTATTTCTTTTTTCTTACTACACAAGGGTATCAAACTTATTGACTGAACACCACAGTTATTCAAAAAAATTTAAAAATTCTTAGGATTTTTATCATAAAATCCATATTGTTCAAAAAATGCTTCACGAAATTCTAATAAGTTGTCATCCATAATAGCTTGACGAACATCAGCCATTAAATGTGTTAAAAAATACAAATTATGATAACTAGTTAAACGAATACCAAATGTTTCATCTGCTTTAATCAGATGACGTAAATAAGCACGCGTATAATTCTTACATGTATAACAATCACAGTTTTCATCTAATGGTCTAAAGTCTCGTTCATATTTCGCATTTTTTACAACAACACGGCCCATTGAAGTCATTGTTGTCCCATTTCTAGCAATACGTGTTGGTAACACGCAATCAAACATATCAATTCCACGTAACACCCCATCAATCAAGGCGTCAGCTGAACCAACACCCATTAGATACCGTGGCTTGTCTTCTGGTAACAATGGCGTTGTGAAATCTAAAACGCGGTTCATTTCAGCTTTTGATTCCCCTACCGATAACCCACCTATTGAATAACCAGGAAAGTCCATTGAAACTAAATCACGCGCACTTCGTTCTCTCAAATTTCGATGACCGCCACCTTGAACAATTCCAAATAAAGCCTGTTCTTTCGGATTCAAATGAGCTTCAAGTCCTCTTTCAGCCCAGCGGCTTGTCCGATCAACTGATTTGCTAATATAGTCATAACTTTCAGAAAATGGTGGACATTCATCAAAACTCATCATAATATCCGCACCTAAAGCATTTTCTATGTGGATCGCTTTTTCTGGTGATAAGAATAATTTTTCTCCATTTAGATGACTTCTAAATTTGACGCCTTCCTCAGTAATATCACGCATCTTTGCTAATGAAAATACTTGAAAGCCACCCGAATCAGTCAAAATACCTTTATCCCAATTCATAAATTTATGTAACCCACCAGCTTCTTGTACGACATCTTCACCGGGGCGTAACCATAAATGATAGGTGTTTGATAAGATAATATTAGCACCAAGTTCGTCTAATTCTTCAGGTGCCATTGATTTAACAGATGCTAGTGTACCTACGGGCATAAACATTGGCGTTGGGAAAGTTCCGTGAGGTGTAATAATTTCACCAAGTCTGGCACCTGTCCGTTTGTCTTTTTTGATTAACCGATACTTAATTGCGGGCTCTACCATTATTAATTCTCCATCCTATTTAATATACATTGCATCGCCGAAGCTAAAGAATCGATATTTAGAATCAACTGCATGTTTATATGCGTTTAAAATATTTTCTCTTCCTGTAAATGCTGCAACCAACATTACTAATGTTGATTTTGGTAAATGAAAATTAGTTATAAATCCTTCAACAACCTTAAATTCATATCCTGGTTTAATGAAAATTTCCGTCCAACCACTGTCAGCTTGAATAGCGCCCTTAAATTTTGAGCCAATTGTTTCAAGTGTCCGAATTGTAGTTGTTCCTGTCGCAATAATTTTACCACCTGATTTACGAACATCATTTAATTGTTGAGCTGCATCCTCAGTTAAACGATAAAATTCACTATGCATTTTATGGTCTGCAATATTCGTTTCACTAACAGGTCTAAATGTCCCTAATCCAACATGTAGCGTTAAATAAACAAGATGAACACCTTTAGCTTCAATCTTTTCTAATAATTCATTTGTAAAATGTAAACCAGCTGTAGGTGCTGCTGCCGATCCAACTTCCTTTGAATAAACCGTTTGGTACATTTCTTGATCTTCAAGCGTTTCTTTAATATAAGGAGGTAGCGGCATTTCGCCAAGTTCATTCAGAATTTCCATAAATATACCCTCATATTCAAAACGAATCATGCGGCCACCATGTTCTAGCTCTTCAATGATCGTTGCCGTTAAGCGGCCATCACCAAAACTAATCACAGAACCAACCTTCATTTTTTTAGCAGGTTTTACTAATGTTTCCCAGTTATCACCATCAGTATTGTTCAATAGCAACACTTCGATGTGGCCACCAGTATCAGGTCTAATTCCATGAATTCTAGCAGGCATCACCCGCGAATCGTTCATTACAAGAGCGTCCCCAGCATTTAATTGGTCAATTACATTATAGAAATAATCATCCTTGATTTTACCTGTCTCATGATCCAAGATTAACATCCGAGATGCATCACGTTCTTCTAAGGGTGTTTGCGCAATTAATTCTTGAGGCAATTCATAATCGAAATCTTCAGTACTTAGTTGTTTAGTCAAAATATCGTCATCCTTCTCTATTTATTCTCGTTAAAGTCATAAGGTCGATTCAAATGTTCATAAGCTTCCATTGTTGCAACTCGCCCTCTTGGTGTGCGTTTTATAAAGCCAATTTGCATTAAATAAGGTTCAACCATTTCAGCAATGGTCTCTGTTTCTTCCCCTATATTGGCTGCTAACGTACTCAAACCAACTGGACCACCTTGATAGAAATCAATCATAGTCTCTAAAAGTTTGCGATCTGTCTCATCTAATCCACGGTTATCCACGGCAAGTAGATTTAACGCATGATCAGCCGTTGCTTGGTTAATTTCACTTTGGTCAGAAACTTCTGCAAAATCACGAACTCTTTTTAATAGGCGATTCGCAATTCGTGGTGTTCCACGTGAGCGTCGAGCTAACTCATGAGCGCCACTTTCTTCAATTTTTGTATTGAAAATATCTGCTGATCGAATGACAATTTCTTGCAAATCAGATTGATTATAATAGGCCATATGTTCAACAATCCCAAATCGATCTCGTAACGGTGCTGATAGAAGGCCCGCCCGTGTTGTTGCACCAATCAATGTGAATGGAGGTAGTGGAAAATGAACGGGATGTGCTGTTGGGCCTTGGCCAACAACAATATCTACAAAAAAATCTTCCATAGCTGAATACAACATTTCTTCAACCATCTTGGGTAAACGATGAATTTCATCAATAAATAAGACATCCCCAGGTTGTAATTCATTTAAAAGTGCCACAAGATCTCCAGATTTTTCAATTGCTGGTCCACTAGTTGTTTTAATTTGCACTTGCATTTCATTTGCAATAACCATTGCAAGTGTTGTTTTACCTAACCCAGGTGGCCCATACAACAATACATGATCAAGTGCCTCTTCACGTTGTCTAGCAGCTTGGATATACACACTTAATTCATTTTTAACCTTATCTTGACCAATGTATTGTGATAAAAATTGGGGACGAAGTGACTTTTCAATGGATTCTTCCTGATTATCTTCCGGTTCATTCGAAATAATCCGTTGTTCTGTCATTTTATCAACCTCCTTTTATTTTTTCATTAATAATTTTAAGCCTTCTCGTAGATAAGCATCCGTTGAGTCTGCTTCGAATGATTCTAGATTCTTACTAATAGCCTTAATCTCACGTTGAGAATATCCTAAAGCAGATAAAGCTTCAAGACTTTCTTTCATAAATGGTGATGCTTGTGCCGGAATGAAATCAAGCGATTGTTGTCCTGGCATTGTGGTTGCTTGACCTTCAATATCATCTAATTTACCTTTTAAATCAAGCACGATTTGTTGTGCTGTTTTTTTACCAACACCTGGAAATTTAATTAAATAACTAACATCTTCTGTATTAATCGCATTAACTAAACCACGATGATCATCATTGGCTAAAATAGCAAGCGCACTCTTAGGACCGATTCCTGAAACATTCAATAATTTTTCAAATAATTTTTTTTCATCTAAATCGTAAAAACCAAATAACGTCATATCATTTTCACGAATAGCCTGATAAACAAAAATTTTAACAACTTTTTTTGAATCTTCTTGGTACCTAAATGGGTTAGCAACAAAAATTTGATAGCCTATTCCATTAACTTCTAAAACAAGATAAAAAGGTGTTACAGCCGTTATTTGGCCCATAAAATACTCATACATATTATTTTCCCACTTTTCCTAATCTACATGAATCTGCTTTTAATAGTGTACCATAGACCACTTATTTATACAGTTATCGCTTTTCTTACAAAAAAATCAATTATCACCAAATATTTGGCAACAATTGATTCTTAGCCTAACCTTCGTGACCGGTTTGATGTGAATCTTGAATTCGTTTAAAGAAATGTTCCATGTCTTGATTAGAAAAATGAACTAAAACTGGTCGTCCATGTGGACAATTAAATGGATTTTCAACATTTTTTAGCTCACTTATCAATGCCTTAGCTTGTCGATCATCAAGGTGGTGATTTGCTTTGATTGCCCTCTTGCAACTCATCATAATCGCCGCTTTTTCTCTAAATTCAGCAATCACTATTTTCCCATCTGTGAGTAAGTAATCAATCATTTCTCGAATCGTACTTTCTTCTTGCCCTTCTTTAAACCAGGTTGGATGCTGTCTAATAATGAAACTATTTTGTCCAAATGGTTCAAGGATGAGTCCGATTTTTTCCAATATATCGGTATGTTCAGTAATAATTATAGCTTCACTTACTGTATATTCTAGAACAATCGGTACCAATAGATTTTGCAAGTCACTAGAAACGTCACCAATTTGCTTACGATAAAACTCATAATTAATACGTTCTTGTGCAGCATGTTGGTCTAATATATATAACCCGTCTTCCGATTCTGTAAATAAATAGGTTCCATGCATTTGGCCAATATATTTTAAATCAGGAAACCTTTGTTCACTCTTTTTCGTGGTAGCTATTTCTTCATCATTCTCTTTCTGTACATCGCCTGTTTCATCCGGCGTAACAATAGAAAATGGTGCCACATTAATTTCATTAGCATATTGTGTCTCAAATGTGCTAACTCGTTTCGAATCCAATTGTTCAGCAACTTGAATTGAGATTGGTTCAATATTCCTTGATAAATGATTTAAATTTTCGCCAATTGTAATCTTAGGTTCACCACTTGTTACTGCATCCGTTTGTACTGATGAGAATTTAGGCTTAGCTTGATATTTACTTGAGGCTTCATTCAAATCAAATTGTAATTGATCCGTATCTATTTTTTCACGTTTCTTAGAACTTAAATTCTCTAATGCTTCCGGAATTAAATTTTCTTCAGCAATACGTTCATAGATAATCTTTTTTATAAGTTCAGTTAATTCTGGTTCTTTACTCAATCTTACTTCCTGCTTAGTTGGATGAACATTCACATCAACTAGCATGGGATCTAATTGAATATTCAAAATTGTAATCGGATAGCGTCCAACCATTAATTTTGATCCATATCCTTTAATGATTGCTTTATTTAAATTAACATTTTTAACGTAACGTCCATTAATTAAAATAGATATAAACTGTCGGCCAGCACGCGTTAATTCTGGCAGTGATGTATAACCGCTAATCTTAAAATCTAAATCATGACCCTTAAATTCAAGCATTTGGCGTGCACTTTTGACCCCATAGATAGCTGAAATAGTTTGTTTCAGTTGGCCGTTTCCAGTTGTTTTCAAGACTTCTTTACCATCATGTGTTAAAGAAAATGAAATATTTGTATGGCTCATTGCTAATCGGTTCATCATGTCGCTAATAATTGACATTTCAGTTTGCAAAGACTTTACATATTTTAAACGTGCAGGCGTATTGTAAAATAAGTCAGAGACTGTTATTTCTGTTCCTTTACGACTAGCAGATGATTTTTCATCTACTATCTCACCACCGTTAACAGCAATAACAGCCCCAGGTTGCCCTTCAATAGCTGTATTCAAAGTCACTTTAGCAACTGATGCAATACTTGGTAAAGCTTCGCCACGAAATCCTAGCGTACTGATTTTAAATAAATCTTCTCTTGAAGTAATCTTACTTGTGGCATGACGTTTAAAAGCATTCTGCAGTTGGGATGCCTCAATGCCATCTCCATTATCAATGACTTGAATTAATTTAAGCCCAGCTTCCTCAACGACTACATCAACTTGTGTGCCATGCGCATCAATCGCATTTTCAACTAATTCTTTTACAACAGATGCAGGTCTTTCAACTACTTCACCAGCAGCTATTTGATCCGCTAAAATTGTGGGCAGTTCAATTATTTTTGTCATTCATTCACCTTCAGTTCTATCCGTTCAATTTTTCTTGCCAGTCATATAAGACGTTCATAATATCTCTTGGCGTCATGTTCATCAAGTTAAGTGCTTTAAGTTCATCCACAACTGCTAACTGGTCCTTTGACAAGTTTTCGTTAACAAATAAAGATAACTGCGTATCATCTTCATTGATGGTTGTTGGTAATTCTTTTTTACTATCTGATTGTTTATTTTTTAGCTCTAAATCATCTAAAATTAATGTTGCACGGCTTAACAATTCTGCTGGCATTCCCGCCAATTTAGCAACATGAATCCCATAAGATTTATCTGCAGGTCCTTCTTGAATTTTATGTAAGAAAATTAATTCACCATTTTCTTCAATAGCACCTACATGGACATTTTTTAAAGAACTAACGGTTTCTTCAAGTATCGTTAATTCGTGATAATGTGTCGAAAAAAGTGTTTTGGCATGTACATGTTTATCCACATACTCGATAATCGCTTGTGCGAGTGCCATACCATCATAAGTTGCCGTTCCCCTACCAAGTTCATCAAATAAGATTAAACTATTCTCAGTCGCATTTTCTAAGGCTTGATTAGCTTCTTTCATTTCAACCATAAACGTACTTTGACCTGAAATTAAATCATCTGCTGCACCAATCCGAGTAAATATTTGGTCAAATATTGGCATTTTAGCCGCCTCTGCAGGTACGAAACAACCGATTTGAGCCATCACAACCGTTAATGCTAATTGACGCATATACGTACTTTTACCTGACATATTAGGTCCTGTAATCAATAAAATATCAAGTGTTTCAGGCATTCTAACATCATTTGGTATATAGCTTTGTTTTCCCATCACTTTTTCAACTACAGGATGCCAACCAGCTGTGATATCCAATTGATGACCTTCTTTTAATAATTGTGGTTTTACAAAATGTGAGTCTTCACTAACAACCGCGAAACTTTGTAAGACGTCTAACGTGGCAATTCCTTGAGCTAATATCTGTAATCGTTCAATTGATTTTTTAACAATATCTCTAATTTCGACAAACAATTTATATTCTAAATCCATCGCTTTACTCTCAGCACCTAAAATAATACTTTCACGTTCTTTCAGTTCAGGTGTGATATAACGTTCAGCATTAGTCAACGTCTGTTTTCGTTCATAACGGTCTTTTGGAACATTAATAATATTAGATTTTGTCACTTCGATAAAATAACCAAAAACACGGTTAAATCCAATTTTAAGATTTTTAATCCCCGTTAGATTTCTTTCTTTGGCTTCCATTTCAGCTAACCATTGTTTACCATTTTTCATTGCATCTTGATAAATATCTAATTTATCATTATACCCCGGTTTAAATAGGTGACCATCAGTCACTGATAAAGGTGGTTCATCAACAATGGCACGTTCTATTAAATTAGAAATATCATCGACTGGATCTAATTTATTGATAACATCAGAAAAAGTACCATCGTCAATTTCGTCTAAAACATATTTAATTTTAGGAACTTGTTTAAGCGATAATTTAAGTTGAACTAAATCTCGCCCATTTACGCTACCAAAAGCGACACGTCCTGCCAATCTTTCTAAATCATAAACTTTAACTAACTCTTCTTGTAACGTACTTCTTTCAAAATAATGGTTAATCAATAAATCAACCTTATTTTGACGGTCTAAAATTTCAGCATAGTTAATAAGCGGTCTATCAATCCACTGTTTAAGTAAACGACCACCCATAGCTGTTTTTGTGTCATCTAATAACCACAATAAAGTACCTTGCTTCTTGCCCGTTCGAATATTTTGCATTAATTCTAAATTATATTTTGAATAATGATCCATTTTCAAGAAAAAATCAGGCTCATAATGAACTGCTTTTTGTAAATGATCTAAACTTCGTTTTTGCGTAACTGAAAGATACGTTAACAAGTCAGTTACAACCGAGATTTCTAGTGAATCTGTTAAATCTTGAATCGCATAACTTGATTCAGCATGATTTTCAACAATTTCTTGTTTAGAAAGCATAATATTTAATTTTTCTAATGTTTCGATTGTTTCATCAGACAAACTATCATTAATCACAATTTCTTTAGTTCTCAAACTCATTATTTCATTAATTAAATTATCTAAATTATCTAAGCGACTCGTTTTTAATTCACCTGTTGATAAATCAACATAAGCAAATCCAAAACTATTGTTGTCTTCTATAATAGCTGTTAAATAATTATTTTCTTTAGACTCCTTCGCACCGTTATCCATCGTTGTTCCTGGTGTTACTAGCTGAATAACTTCACGTTTAACCATACCTTGAGCTAATTTAGGATCTTCAACTTGTTCACATATTGCGACTTTGTATCCTTTTTCAACTAAAATATCGATATAATTTTGAGCAGCATGATGCGGTACGCCACACATTGGAATAGGATCATCAGCTTTTTTATTACGTGTTGTTAACGTTAATTCGAGTAATTGCGACCCTTTAACAGCATCATCATAAAATAGTTCATAAAAATCACCAAGACGATAAAACAAAAAAGCATCAGGATACTGTGCTTTAATGTCAAAATATTGTATCATCATTGGCGTTAGTTTTGTTTTTTGCGGCATAGTCGAGATGCCCTCCTATCTCTAAATTAATCCATAAAAGGATGGTCATCATTAATTAATACAGGGAATATCTTTTTAGCATGTCCCGTTTTGTCATCAATATCTATCACACAAGCAGATAACGTTTTACGACCTGTTTCATCCACTTCAAATCGTGTTGGCATTTGCGATAAAAAGCGACCAATTACATTTTCACGTTTCATTCCTAAGATACCATCGTATGGTCCTGTCATACCAACATCTGACATAAAGGCAGTTCCTTTAGGTAAAATACGCGCATCATTAGTAGGCACATGTGTATGCGTACCTACTACCGCAGATACTTGACCATCTAAGAACCATGCTATAGCTTCTTTTTCACTCGTTGTTTCAGCATGAAAATCAATAAAAATGAAATCAGTCTCTTTTTTGACTTCTTCTAAAATATCTTGAACAACTGCAAACGGATCATCTGAAGGAGACATAAAAACACGTCCTTGCAAATCAATCACAGCTAATTTTTGCTGATTAATATTAATAATTGTATGTCCAATCCCAGGTACTTGGTTTGCTGAGAAGTTAGCTGGTCTAATTAATTTTTTTGCACCACCAATAAAATCTTGAATATCTCTATTATCCCAAGTATGGTTACCCATGGTTACAACATCAGCACCTGTTTGAAGGAATGCTTTATAGACAGATTCATTAATACCTCTACCCTTCGTTGCATTTTCACCATTTACAATGGTAGCCTGTGGATGAAATTTTCTTTTTAATTTTGGTAAATACTCTTTAATCATTTGTTGACCTGAATCGCCAACGACATCTCCGACAAATAATAAACGCATGGTTGTCCTCTTTTCTTATATATAAAACTAGTTTAACATTTTTTCTTTTTAATAGACAAAAAATGATGATTTAAGAAATTAATCTTAAATCATCATTTTTTTATTTAGCATACTCAATTGCTCTTGTTTCTCGAACGACAGTCACTTTAATATGTCCTGGGTATTCGAGTTCATCTTCAATTCTGTTTTTAATATCTCGAGCTAAGACAGTTGCTTGAATATCATTAACTTCATTTGGCGTGACAATAACACGTACTTCACGACCAGCTTGAATTGCATAACTTTTCTGTACACCTTTAAATTCATGTGTAATATCTTCAAGTTTTTCAAGTCTATGAATATAATTTTCTAACGATTCACTTCGTGCGCCTGGTCTTGCAGCTGAAACAGCATCTGCCGCTGCAACAAGAATAGCAATAGTATATTTAGCTTCAACATCACCATGATGTGAAGCTATAGTGTTGATGACAACATCATTTTCTTTATACTTCTTAGCTAATTCAAGGCCAATTTCCACATGTGAACCATCAACTTCATGATCAACTGCTTTACCAATATCATGTAACAATCCTGCGCGTTTTGCTAATGTAACATCTTCACCCAATTCAGCGGCTAACACACCTGCTATTTTGGCAACTTCAATAGAATGGCTTAACACATTCTGACCATAACTTGTACGATAATTTAATCGACCAATTGTTTTAATTAAATCAGGATGAATTGTATGAAGTCCGAGATCAAAGGTTGTTTGTTCACCTAATTCACGAATTTTTTCATCCATTTCTTTACGTGATTTTTCAACCATTTCTTCGATTCGTGCCGGATGAATCCGACCATCTTGAATTAATTTTTCAAGAGTCATTTTGGCAATTTCACGACGAATTGGATCAAACCCACTTAAAACGACTGCTTCTGGCGTATCATCGATAATTAAATCAATCCCTGTTAAGGTCTCTAATGTTCGAATGTTACGTCCTTCGCGGCCAATAATACGGCCTTTCATTTCATCATTTGGCAAGGTAACTAATGAAACAGTTGTTTCAGATACCATGTCAGCTGCACTTCTTTGAATAGCTTGAGCAACTAAATCTTTAGCATTACGATCAGCTTCTGATTTAGCTTGCTTATCACTTTCCTTAATCATAACAGCTCGTTCATGACTTAATGATTCTTTCGTATCGTCCATAATAATAGTCTGTGCTTGTGTTTGTGTTAGAGAAGCAACTCTTTCAAGTTCTTCTTGTTGTTCCTGAATCAGTGAAGTAGCTTCTTGTTGTTTTGTGTCAACAAGTTTTTGGTCAGACGTTACTTTTTTCTCTTTGTTCTCAAGCGTTTGTTCTCGTTTATCTAGTGCGCCATCTTTACGATCTAAAGTTTCTTCACGTTGAATTACTCGATTTTCTTGCTTTTGAATTTCTGAACGTCGTTCCTTTAACTCATTGTCTATTTTATCACGATAACTTTGACTTTCTTCTTTAGCCTCTAAAACAGCCTCTTTTTTCTGAGTCTCAGCATCTTTCTTTGCACTTTTTAAAATACCTTCAGCCGTATGCGTTGCGACATCAAGTGTTTTTTCGAAATTTGACTTTCTATATGCAATTCCAATAAAAATTCCAACAACTAAAGCAATAATAGCGATGATAGCGAGGATTAATACGGTTGTTATAGATCCCATAAAAGTCCACCTCCGCATCATCAAATAATGATTAATTTAACTAATCATAAATTTTTAGATGTTTTTTATTTTGTTCATATACACTTTAGTATTTTACGGTTAATTGCCCCCCGCTGTCAACAACAATCCATTGCCAAATTTAATTATTTACTCATTAATTTCATCAAATATCCATTTAAGTCCACTTAGAACACTTCTTTGTCTAATTGTTTCTCTATTTCCAGCAAAATGAAATTGTTTTGCAATAACGGGACTATTTTTAATTGCTAATCCAATCCAAACCGTTCCAGCTTTCTGATTTTCAAGCTCATCTGGACCTGCAACACCAGTAAATGAAATAGCAATATTTGTTTTCATTTTATTTTGTGTTTGTTGGGCCATTTGTTTAGCGGTTTCTTCACTAACAACACCATATTTTTTAATATCTTCAGTCGAAATACCTAAAATATCAGATTTGGCTGTATTAGCATATGTTATAAATCCACCATCATAAATTTTTGAGACACCTGGTATTTCTGCTAATGTACTTTGAAATAATCCAGCTGTTAAACTTTCGGCTGCAGAAATAGATAAGTTTTTTTCAATTAATTTAGTTACAACAATATTTTGTAACGAATTGTCATCCCCATAGCCATAGAAATAATCACCAACTTTGGAAAGTACATAAATCTCCATTTCGTTAATTAATTCTACAGCTGATTTTTTGTCTGTAGGACTTGCCGTAATTCGCAAAGTGACCTCATTTGTCTTGGCGTATGGTGCAATAGTAGGATTAGTTTGTGAATCAATTATCTCTTTTAATTCAGTCACCAATTTAGATTCACCAATGCCATAAAAACGTAAAACTTTTGATTCAAGATGACTATTTAAGTTATATTCTTCTTTTAATAGCTGTTCAACTTCCTTATTAAACATTGTTTTCAATTCCTTAGGTGGTCCAGGTAATAATAAGAAATCACACGAATCACCTTTGTAAAAATCACCAACAGCCATTCCAGCATGATTTTTAATTGGTTTTGATCCTTCTATATACAAAGCTTGTAATTTGTTGTTTTCAGTCATTTGACGACCCGTTTGTGTAAAATGATCTTCTATTTTTAACATGGCGTCCTTATTTTCAACTAACTTCTCATTTAAAAATTTGGCGACCATCTGCTTCGTTAAATCGTCTTCTGTTGGTCCTAAGCCACCAGAAAGGATAACCAAATCATTTCGTTTTGAAGCCAGTTCAATTGCCTCTAACATTCGTTCTTCATTATCCCCTACAACTGTCTGATAAAATACATTTACACCTAAATCAGCTAATTTTTCAGCTAAGAAAGCACTGTTCGTATTTACAATTTGTCCTAATAATATTTCTGTACCAACCGCAATTATTTCTGCATGCATGATGTTGCCTCCTAATTTAATTAAAAAAGACTAAAACGGTTAAATGTTTTAGTCTAAATATTTTTATTTTTCAAATGAATCTGAGAAAATAGCTCTATTTTGAACAAAGTAATCAATACCTGAATAAACAGTAAAGAATAAACAAATATAAAGAAAAATGGCAGCCATAGGTACATTAATTGCTGCAAATAACACATTATTTAAAAACAATAAAATAATAGCTATCATTTGGGTTGTTGTCTTAATTTTGCCTGGCATAGCTGCAGCCATAACTTCCCCATCATTTTCAACAATAATCAATCGTAATCCTGTTACCGCAAGTTCGCGACAAACAATAATTGCAGCTACCCATGCAGGTACTTGGTTAAATGAAACAAGGATAACAAATGCAGTCATTACAAGCATTTTATCTGCCAATGGGTCTGCAAATTTGCCAAAATTAGAAACTAAATGTTGGCGACGTGCAATTTGACCATCTAAAAAATCTGTTAATGAGGCAGCTGCAAAAATAATTGCACCAATTAGATGTGTCACCTGAATCTGTGTACCAACCCAAGTAACCATTCCCCAATCAATTGGTAATAACAATACAAGCATGAAGATTGGAATTAAAATAATCCGCACAACCGTTAATTTATTTGGTAAATTCATAATGATCCCCTTTTTCAAAAATTGCCAACAACATAGTATCCGTTGTTGACAATTCTGGCTTATTTAATATTTACAGTAACTGTTCTAACTTGTAGAGTTGCATTTGTTTTCATAAAATTAAATTTTTTACCGTTAATCGTGATACTCATAGCTGGTGCATTACCAAAGCTAAAGACAAATGACTTTGTACCGGCTGGGATTGTAACAGTATCCGTTGCATCTGAGACAAGTGTTGCTTGCCATAGTTGTGTGCCATCAGCCGTAATTGAGCTCCAAGCAGCACTACCAGAAGCTACTAATTTAACTTTAGAAGTTGTTGGTGCATTTTCCATTGTGTAAACAGTGTTTGTTCCCGCATCTGAAACATATGTTAATTTTTGCGTTTTCTTATCAGATGAAGAACTAGCCTTTACTGATTCAGAACTAGAAGTTTTAGTTTTTGAGTCAGTTGAAACAGATACTTTAGAACTTGAACTTTCAATTTGAGTATCTGTATCTTTACTATTCAATGTCACACCATAAATTGTACCCAAAATCCCTAAGACAATCACAACAATAATAATTGTTGGCAAGTACGACATAAACTTATCAAAATTACCGTCTTTTGGTAGTTTAGCAGACTTTTCAGAACGTGATACTTGTTCCTTTGCAACGACTGTTTCTTGTGTATCTGGAAGTGTTTCATTGAATTCTTTTAATAATTTATCCCCATCCAAATCAACCGTCTCTGCATATTGTTTAACAAATGCTCGAACGTAAAAATCTCCTGGTAAATCAGAAAATTTTTCATCTTCAATTGCAATCAAATAACGTTTTTGAATTTTCGTCATTTGTTGTAAATCATCTAACGTATATCCTTTATTTATTCTCGCTTCTTGTAATGTTTTTCCAATTTCACTCATGTCTAATTCTCCACTTAGTTTAATAGTTAATCTTCTAACAATCAGTATAACATAATCGTCATGTCCAATTTGTTAAAATTTTATTATTTTATTTCAACCATCCGCCTGAAACATAAATCGTTTGACCGGTGAGGTACCCTGCCTCTTTGGCTAATAATTGTTTTACCCAAAATCCAATTTCTTCGGGATGTGCGAAACGTCCCATTGGAATTTCACTTGAGATATCTTTCTTTGCATCTTTCGAAAATTGTTGATTCATTTTTGTATCAACTGCGCCTGGTGCCACCACGTTAACCGTAATACCTAACGAGGCAACTTCTTTACTATAAGCATTGGCAAAGGACGATAACGCACCTTTTACAGTACTGTACAGTACTTCCATTGGGCTACCAACGCCTCCATAAATTGACCCAATAAATATAATTCGGCCAAAATGATTTTGGGCTAACTTTGGTTCCAATTTCTGAATTAATGCCAATGGTGTTTGAACTTGCATCTTCATCATTTTATCTAAATCAGACATTGGGGCTTCATTGAATAAATGGTAAGAAGTTGTTCCTTCAGCAAATATTACAGCATCTACGGCAAATAGTTGGGATATCACTGGATCAACATTAGTCGCTGTCATATCAAATTGTAACGGCAAAAAATCTTGTTTTGGATATTTTCCCCTCAACTCTTGTGTTAATCCCATAATTGCTTCATCATTTTGATAATAATGCATTGTTAGCGACCAACCAATATCTGCCAATTGTCTTGCAATCATTTGACCAATATCACCAGACGCTCCAAAGATAACTGCCCAACTCATTTAATCATCCTCTTTAGCCATAATTTGGTAGACACTAATTGCTTCAGAACGAATAAAATCTTTAGCTCCTTGGCGAACTTGATCTAATGTCATATTTTCAATAATTGGTGCCCTATCAAAAACAGTGGCATCATCAAACAAATCACCATCATACTGATTTGCAATGCTCTCAAGTGAGTTCATCGATTGAATGGATTGACCTAACATTTCACGTTTAGCCAATTCAAACTGGGCCTCAGCCCCTGAAAGGTACTCTGACGCATTCTCTAAAATATGAATAATGGCATCCGATAACTTTTGAGGGTCATCAGTATCACCACTAATACTTGCAAAATGGAAGCCACGTTCAATTTCAAATTCATAGCCAAAGGAATCATCTAACGTCCCTTCATCATATAATTTCATATATTGAGGGGCCGTGTCACCAAACAAAAGATAAAGAAGCATATGGATTGTCTCTTTGTATTTCAAGCCGTTACGGCCTTCTGGAACATTATCTAATCCTTTTATACCAACAATTGTTTTAGCACGTTGAATGGCCATCTCAGTTGCACGATATGGCATGATGTCTGAACCGTCTACTTGAGTTTCTGGAATTAATCGTTTAATTGTTTCTGCTGCTTCTGGAAACTTTTTATGATTTTGATTATTTTTAATTAAATCTAAAGTTTCTTCTGGATCAACATTTCCTACAATAAATAAATTCATATTACTTGGATGATAAAATGTTTCATAGCACTTATATAAATCATCTGCCGTAATTTTATCGATTGATTCAATTGTTCCAGCGATATCACTGCTAACCGGGTGATTTGGGTAAAGGTTACCTAAAATACCAAAGTATAAACGCCAATTAGGATCGTCGTCATACATTTGAATTTCCTGTCCAATAATTCCCTTTTCTTTTTCAACTGTTTCAGGTGTAAAATACGGATCTTGCACAAAATCTAGTAATGTTTCAATGTTTTCAGGAACATGATTAGAGCTTGAAAATAAGTAGCTCGTTCGTGTAAAGCTTGTGAAAGCATTTGCACTAGCACCATATTCTCCAAATAAATCAAACGCATCATGATCTGCTTTTTCAAACATTTTATGTTCTAAAAAATGGGCGATACCATCCGGTACATGAACAACATCTTCTTCACCAATTGGTACAAATACACTATCAACTGAGCCATAATTTGTTGTGAATATACCATAAGTTTTATGAAAACCTTTACGAGGTAATATATTTACTTTCAAGCCATTTTCCAAAGTTTCTGTATATAATATTTCGTCAAACTGCGGGTATTCTAATGTTTTCATTAATTAATTTCCCCATTCAAAAAGAAGATTGCTTGTAATTTAACATTACGAGCGATAGCTTGAACGGCAGCTTTATCCACGCTATTAATGCCGTCTATCCACTCTGTTGCACTAACTTCTGTGCTTGTTAATTGATCAATCATCGATTGATTAATTAACGCCATTTGTGAGTCAAGACTACTTTGATATTGGTTAATCATTGTCATTTTTGTTTTATTTAATAGTTCATCACTAATGTCACCTGCGATAATATCATCTAATTGTTGTTGAACAATTTCGATAACTTTATCTTTATTTTGTGGTTCAATGCCTGTTTGTACAGTTAAAATACCTCTAAATGTATCTAACGAGCTACTTGCATAATAAGCCAAACTAGCTTTCTCACGAACATTTACAAATAACTTAGCTAGTGGTGAACCGCCAAAAACGCCATTGAAAATAAGACCCGCATAGTACCCATTTTCTCTGTAATAAACTGGTAACTGATATGCCAGATTTAATTTACCCTGAGTCACTGCTTGCGTTTCTGTTTTAGTCACAACTTCTTTAATAGCTTGATCATAGAATATAGGTATCATTTTAAAATCTCGAGGTTTAAAAGGCAACGTTTTAACAATAGTTTCAGTTTCTGATTCATCTAATTCACCAAGGACGAAAATGTCTACTCGATTAGTTGTAAGCATTTGTTTGTAGTAATCAAATAAGCTAGTTGCAGTTATCTTTTCAATATCTTCTACAGTCCCATAGCTAGGAATAGCTTGATCGTTTTGAAAGTAAAGTTTCTGTAATTCTAATCCTGCGTACGATTGTTTATCATCACTAATACTTCTGATAGACATCATCAAATTTTCCTTTTGGCGTTTAAATGTTTCTTCGTCAAAATGGCCATCAGTCACATTCGGATTGAAAATAATTTCTTTGATAAAAGCAAATATTTTTTTTAAACTTTCTGTTTTATGTTCTAAGAATTTATCGTTTACACCGTTTAAAATTAAACTTATTAAGTGAAAGTTTCCTTTTTTACTAACAGTGATACCAAAACTTGCACCATAAAGTTCTGATAATTTTTCGGCTAATTTTTGTTGAGATGGATATTCTGCACTACTAATTTCTAATAAGTTAGCTAATAGCATACGTTCTGCAGATTCTTTTCCGGTTAAAGGTGCTATAAAATTAATAACGATTCTATTCGTTTTAAATTGACTATTTTCAATAACAGTTAAGTTGACACCTGTTTCTAATTGTTTACGCACGAAAATGTGCCTCCTTTTAAATCGGATGTTCTTTTACCATGATAATTGAAAGACTAGTGAAACACAAATTTAATTGTTTCGTAATCTGTTTAGGCTAAACAAAAAAACTGAAAGCCCTAATTAGGACCATCAGTTTCTTCATTTATCAACACTTTGCGCGGCTTACTTCCCTCTGGCGGTCCAACGATTCCTTTTGCTTCCATTTCATCAACAATTCTAGCAGCTCGATTGTAGCCAATCCTAAAACGTCTCTGTAACATGGATACACTGCAAGATTGTTCATGAGTCACTAATTTAACAGCGTCCCCAAATAATTCGTCTTCTGAATCAGACGCTGATCCTGAGTTAGCTGTTTCTTCATCAGTCACAATCATCGTTTCATCGTATTGTGGTTCTTGCTGATTTTTAATAAACGAAATAACACTTTCAACATCTTTATCTGAAATGTAAGCATCTTGTACACGAATGGGTTTATTTAGCCCCATTGGTAGGAATAACATATCCCCACGACCTAAAAGCTTTTCAGCACCATTACTATCAATAATTGTTCTCGAGTCAATCCCACTGGAAACAGCGAAAGCCATACGTGATGGTACGTTAGCTTTAATCAATCCTGTGATAACATCAACAGATGGACGTTGCGTTGCCAAAATCATATGGATTCCAGCTGCTCGAGCCATTTGTGCTAAACGAATAATCGCATCTTCAACCTCATTCGAGGCTACCATCATTAAATCTGCCAATTCATCAACAATGACAACAATATAAGGTAACGTTGCTCTTTTTTGTCCGTCATCTGCGTTTTCTTGCATAATCATTTGATTATATCCAGAAATATTACGTTGACTAGCATCTGCAAACAATTCGTAGCGTCGCTCCATTTCAGAAACAACCTTATGTAAAGCTCGTGATGCTTTTTTAGGATTTGTAACAACCGGCGTTAATAGATGTGGAATACCATTATAGACACCTAACTCTACTTTTTTAGGATCAATCAACATAAACTTAACCTGATTTGGTTTCGTATTCATCAATAAACTTGTGATAATGCCATTAATTGCAACTGACTTACCACTACCAGTTGAGCCAGCAATCAATAAATGCGGCATCGTTGTTAAATCTGCTGTTACCAATTGGCCTGAAACATCGCGACCTAAAGGAACTTCGAGAACTTTATCTGGTGTTGGATTCTTTTGTTGAGATTCAATCACATCCCTGAATGAAACCATTGATACTTTAGAATTTGGTACTTCAATCCCAATAAGTGATTTTCCAGGAATTGGTGCTTCAATTCGAATATCTTTGGCAGCAAGTGCTAAGGCTAAGTCATCCGCAAGGTTAACAATTTTACTAACTTTAACACCAATTGCCGGATGTAATTCATATTCAGTAACAGATGGTCCTAAACTCACACTTTTAATTTCAACATCAACACCAAAGCTTTCAAATGTTTGCTTCAATATTTTTGTGTTTTTTTCAATTGTTTTATATTCGCCACTTTGGTCTTCTTTTGGAATTTTTGTAAGTAATGTAACTGGTGGTAATTGGTAATCTTCATTATCATCAGCCACTGTACTTGATATTATCTTAGGATCATCTTCTGAATCTAATTCTGAATCTGGTTCTTGTTGCGTAATGATAGGTGGTTCATCAACGGTCACTTCTCGTTCAGTTTTTATTTCCTTTTCTTCAGTTCTATGGTCAATTACAGGTTTTAATTCTTCTTCATCTTGTTCTGCTTTATTTTCTTTTCTTTCTTCTTTAAAACTATCTATTGCTACTTTCATTCGGCGAAAACCTTCTCTTGTCCAAGCAATAATTACGTTTAGATAGCGTTGAACAGTATACATAACTTCTGAAAAAGAGAGATCAAAAAAAATAAATAATCCGGCTAAGATGAAAAGTACACTAACAATATAGGTGCCTGCTTGTGAAATTAAGAAGTACGATAATTGGTATAAGCTTGCCCCTATCATTCCACCGCCAACTGTTGAACTAACTGCAGATTGTCGAAAATCGGAAACAAGTGTCTGCCATGTATATTGAATAAATTGGCTATGCACCGATGAGTGCCCAACAAACCAGGCTTCAAGAAAGACTAAAACACCAACATATAAAATAACGGATCCCCAATTAATTCTTTTCTTAACTTTGGGCTCTTTTCCCATAATCATTAAGTAACTTCCATATACACCGAGAATTAATAATGCGAATTGATATGTATTACCAACAAACAAACGGAAAACGTTAGCAAATAAAGCACCCAAATATCCCAGTGCTAGCACACCAAATATTCCAAACAATAAAAATATAACACCAATTATATTTTTAGAAAATTTGTATTGAACTGTTTTTTTTGTTGTTCTTTTTTTTCTTTTCTTTTTTTGAGCCAAAACAGTTCCTCCTTCTGTTAAAATAGATACTCAATTATACCATATCTTAATTACCTTCCGTGTCATTGTCTAGTCATTTCCACAAAAAGAGAGTTAATAACAATTATGTTATTAACTCTCTTTTTTGGCTGTAATTTCTTTGCCATCTTTAACTAACAGTAACCCTTGATATAACTGTAAATCATCACCACAATCTGAACAATAATCCATTTGTTCCTCATTCCAAAATGCTGTCAAAAATTGACGTTTACTTTTTTGATGGCTAAATTCAGTGGTAAATGCGCTAGATTGTTCCTCAAAAAAAGCCATCGCTTCATCCATTGAATCAAAATCAACTGTTTTTTGAATATGACTTTTCCAATCATCAAAAAACCACCATGGTTCATCAAATCCAAACATTGTTATTACTTGAAACAAGTTAGCTCACACCCTTCCATTTTATAAAATGACTGTTCATCATAAATACCGGTTTATTTCTTAACCCGAAGCAAGTATAACCCATTTATGAATTTCTAGTCTATAAAATGCTCAAGCTACTTATTTTAGCTTATCATTTTCATACGTGTGTGTTTTATCTAGATTTAAAAAGTCTTGTTGTCTAAGTGTTTCATAAATTACAATAGCAGCTGAATTAGATAAGTTTAAGGCACGAATGTGCGTATCATCTTGTGGAATTCGGATTGCTTTCTCTTCATTTTGGCGCATAAAGTTTTCAGGAAGACCTGTTGTCTCTTTACCAAACAAGAAGTAATAGTCCTTATTCACATCAGAATAATCTACTTGTGAATAAGTTTGCGGTGCAAATTTTGAAACCAAAAAAAGTTGTTTCTGATCTGGAATAGATGCTAAAAAATCTTGTAAATTTTTATGATACGTAATTTTTACTTTATCCCAATAGTCTAGTCCAGCACGTTTTAAATATTTATCGTCTGTTGAAAATCCTAAGGGCTCAATTAAATGTAGTTCAGTATCCGTTCCAGCACAAGTTCTAGCAATATTACCTGTATTAGCAGGCATAAGTGGTTCAAATAATGCAATATGATTCGTCAAAAATTAACATCCTTTCAAAAAATCGTTATTATTTTAGGCAACAAAAAAACGCATCATTTCGGTGTGGGCACGGCGAAAAGATACGTTAATGAAGATCAATTTCCAGAAGCTGACAACATCGTCGACAGTCTCTAAACAACCGAATTCGTATACTCATAATACCACAGCAATTTATTCGTTACAACACTGATTCTAACTTATTTTTACGATATTTTAATAGTGTAACGTCAACCGTAATTTTGGTTAAAGGTTGTTTTTTAGCTTTAGCCTGATTATCTGTTGTAGCTCCCCAATGTAAAGGAGTCATTTCGAGTAAGGCAGGAAACAAGCCTTCTGGAATATCGAATTGATAACTAATTGTAATTTGTTCAGAGTCAGGATAATTTTCTTTAAACAGATTTAAAACCTTTTCATTACTATAACTCCTATTATGACTCTCTTCGTTATATAGAAGTTCGCGTAATTCAACTAAGTAATTTGAATTTGGAATGATTTTTAATAACTGCCCGCCATCCTTTAATACTCGATCAAATTCTGTATAAGCAGAAGGCGAAAAAATATCAATAATTGTTGAAAATGACTTATTATTAAATGGTAGTTTAGCCAAATCAGCAATACAATAAAAAGCATCTGTCTCTTGTTGTGTCGCATAATTGATTGCATCTTTTGAAATATCAAATCCAACGTAAGTGTCTTTAGCATTTTGGCGTGTTACTTCTATATCATGAAGTGGTGTTCCCTCTCCACAACCTACATCCATAATTGTTTCTTCTTCATCAGAAAGCTGCTCAAGAATTTTATCCGTAATCGGTTTAAACAAGCCTGCTTGTAATAACTGTCTCCTTGCTAACCACATATCCAATTCATAATCACTTTTAACCCCATGATTCAAGAAAAAAAGAGTTCCTTTTTTTGATAAATCTATTTGATGATTTTCAGGGCAAAACATCGTCTGGCCTTCAACTTTACTGTAGGGGTTTAAGCAGACAGGACATCTAAATAAATCGATTTTATTTTTTAAAAATACGGCACTTTTCTCAATTTTTTTCAATTTACACTTATTCCTTTTTATCGTTTATTTTACATTCAATAGCTATTTATTTTTCAATGTTAATGTAATGACCTTTAACCAATTCAACAAGTTCTTCACGTTTTACGCCAACAGAACGACCAACTTTACCAGCTGAAACCCAAATTTTATCGAACTCTTGAATTCGTTCATCAAAATAAATGGGAAATCCTTTTCGAACATTAATTCCAATTGGTGTATTTGCGCCATGAACGTAACCAGTAATATTGATTAAATTTTTATTATCTGCTAAATGCAATTGTTTTTCATTTAATTCACGTGCTACTAATTTTAAATCAATTTCAAAAGTAATAGGAAGGCAAACAACTACGTAATCTCTATCACCGTTACTTCCCTGTAAAACAATTGTTTTTAAAATACTTCTTTCATCCGTTCCTAGTTCTTTAGCTTCTTTGCTTGAATCCATTTGTCGACCACCTAAAAAATCAAAAGTATAGCTCTCAAATTCAATATGATTTTGATCTAAAATGCGTTCGTCATTTGTTTTTTTTACTTTTTCTTTTTTTGCGATAATAATCACTCCCAAAATAATTATAGCACGACGTCTATCTCTTCACGTATTCTTATTTAATTTTCGATTTATTTCAAAAATATGTTGACTAAATTCGCTAAATAGCGTAAATTATCAGTTGGTTACTGATAATAATTTAATAAATACTAAAAATAGTTCGTGTTTAAAAGAAATGGGGAAATATTATGCCAGTTTTTGATTATGAAGATATTCAGCTCGTCCCTAACAAATGTATTGTAAATAGCCGTTCCGAAGTCGATACATCTATTCAATTTGGCCCTCGCCGTTTTAAACTACCCGTTGTACCTGCGAATATGCAGACAATTATCGATGAACCGTTAGCAGAATGGCTTGCATCAAATGACTATTTCTATGTCATGCACCGTTTCGATGAAGAGAGTCGCTTACCTTTCGTCAAAAAAATGCATGCAAAAGGTTTGTTTGCTTCTATTAGTGTTGGCGTTAAACCACATGAATGGGCATTAATTGAAGAGCTTGCCGATGCTGATTTAATTCCAGAATATATAACAATTGATGTGGCGCATGGCCACGCACAAAGTGTCATTGATTTAATTCATCATATTAAAAAATGGTTACCAGAGTCATTTCTAATTGCTGGAAATGTTGGCACACCTGAAGGCGTTAGAGAACTAGAAAATGCTGGTGCAGATGCAACTAAGGTTGGTATTGGACCCGGAAAAGTTTGCATCACTAAAATTAAAACTGGATTCGGTACCGGCGGGTGGCAATTAGCCGCTCTTAGATTATGTTCTAAAGCAGCAAGTAAACCAATTATCACTGATGGTGGTATAAGAACTCATGGTGATATTGCTAAGTCAGTCAGATTTGGGGCCTCAATGTGTATGATTGGTTCACTCTTTGCTGGTCACAAACAAAGTCCTGGTGATTTAATTGAAAAAGATGGTAATCTATTTAAAAGTTATTTTGGCTCTGCCTCTGAATATCAAAAAGGTAGCCACACTAATGTTGAAGGTAAAAAAATGCTCGTTCCTTTTAAAGGTGACATTCATGAAACTTTACTTGAAATGCAACAAGATTTACAATCTTCAATTTCTTATGCTGGTGGTAATTCTCTCTCTGCACTTGAAAAAGTCGATTATGTAATTGTTAAAAATTCAATTTTTAACGGTGATACGCTTTAATCAAAAAAGTTAGACAAAATAAAATTTGTCTAACTTTTTTGATTATCTTTATTCGTTTTCTCTGATTCGTCATACAAACCAGAATCCTTTTTATACCATACAAAAATCCGCGTTACAATAACTTTTAGAATTGCATATCCTGGGATTCCAAAAATAACACCTATTAATCCAAAAACCCGTCCCGAACCTAATAAAACAATTAAAATTGTAACGGGATGGATTGCTAAACTACTTCCAAGAATCAATGGAGAAATCAATCTTGCTTCAATTGTTTGTTCAACAATAAAAACAACAATAACCTTTATCAACATAATTGGTGACACGAAAGCAGCAATTACTAGTGCAGGAATCATCGCTAGAAAAGAGCCTAAATAAGGAATTAAATTCAAAAAACCTGCCAAAATCCCTAACGTTAAAGCAAACTTAAGACCAACTACTGAAAAACCAATAACAAATAATATGGCCACAAAGAATGCTACCGTTAACTGACCTCGGATATATTGACTGACTTGTAAATTAATTTCATCTAATAATTCAATGATTGATTTGCGATATCTTACTGGGAAAAAATTTGATAAATACTCAGGTAAATCGTGCCCATCTTTTAATAAATAAAATAAGATAAAGGGTGCTGTTACTAATCCAATGATAAATGTCGTTACAGTACCAACAACGCTACCTAAAGAATCAACTGTTGATCCAATAACTGAGCTCGCTTTTTTGGATACTGTTCCTACGATATCTGTATTTATTTTTTCAATTGAAGTTTTAATAGTATCAAATAAAGATGACGACATAAAATCATTCGTTTGATGTGTGATATTTGACCAATACGTCGGCCAATTTTTAATAATACTAATTGTTTGTGTTTGTACAGCAGGAATCAAAACGACAATCCCCCATACTAAAAACCCAGAAATTACTATAAATACAACTGTAATAACCAAACTTCGATTCAATTTAAAGCGCGTTTCACAAAAATCTATCAATGGGGATATTAAATAATACAGCACGCCAGCTAAAACAATTGGGAAGCCAATAATGCTTAATAACTCTCCAATTGGTGCGAAAAACCAGCCCACTTGTGCTAACATAAAAATAATTAGCAAACTTAACAAAACAATTGATAAAATGCTAACTGTTTTATTATTAACAACCCATTTCCAAAACCATGATCGTTGTGAAGTCGATTTTTCATTTGGGAGCATTTTAATCTACTCCTTTACTTATACGTGATTGTATTACCGACTTTAAAAGTTGGCAATACATGCGGTGTTAAATAAATACCATTTGGTTGTGGATGTTCTGGAACTTCCATAAAGAACAAGGTAGCATGCCCAACCGACTCAAAATTACTTGAAACTAACTCTCCAGCGAAATCAATTTTATAAGTTTGTTCATTAATAATCATTTCATCACCTGTTTTTGGCGAAATAATTTTTTTATCATCTTCAAATGATTGAATGACAGAAACTTGTCTTAAATCATCCGTTGCACTCTGATTGAAAAGGATAACAATAGGTTCCTTTTTTGAGATGGCATCTTTTCCAATTTCTTCAATTCTTGCTGTAATCATACTTTATCGTCTCCCTTATCCTTTATAGTTACCTATAATTATAGCATAGTCCCCAGTATAAATAATAACGTTTACAAAAATATATGATATAATATTGACAATATCATGAGGAGGTATTTGTAACTATGAAAGAGACTATTTTGTTTGGTACATATACAAAAAAGACAAGTACTGGTATCCAACGAGCTCAACTTGATACAATTGAAAAAAAAGTTTCTAACGCTACACCCTATATAAAGGTTGAAAATCCAACTTATCTCACGAAATCGGACAAAGGTGTCTTATATACCGTTTCAAAGAGGTCAGATTTAGGTGGTATATCAGCCTTTACCCTTGCATCAGAAAATCCCCAATTTTTAAATGACGTTTCAGCTGAAGGCGCTCCGCCTGCTTACGTTGCTGTTGATAATAACCGTCAATTAGTCTACAGCTCAAACTACCATAAGGGTCTTATTTCCATTTCAAAAATTCAAACTGATGGCTCATTAGCTCTTATTAATGAAGTTACAAATGAAGGTCATGGTCCAAAACCAGAACAAACAAGCTCTCATATTCATTTCACTGATTTAACACCAGACAATAGGTTAGTTGTTTGTGACCTTGGAACTGATCAAGTGTTAACTTTTGATGTGTCAGATAATGGTGCTATTAAACAAATTGCTGAGTATCGTTCAGAGCCTGGGTTCGGTTCTCGTCATATTGTTTTCCATAAAAATGGAAAATTAGCATACTTAGCTGGAGAGCTCTCAAGTGAAGTTTCGTTACTTAGCTACAATCAAACGGATGGTTCATTTAAAGAGATTCAAACACTTTCATCAATTCCATCTGATTGGAATGCTCATAACGGAATTGCTGCTATTCGCATTTCTAAAGATAGCCGCTTTTTGTATGTCTCTAATCGCGGAAACAACTCAATTGCTTGTTATTCACTTGCTGTTGATGGCACAATGACACTTATTCAACTTATTTCAACTGAAGGTGACTTTCCTCGTGATTTCAGTTTAAATAAAACAGAACAATTTTTGGTTGTTGCTAACCAAAACACTGATAATGCTACCTTATTCGAACGTGATTCAACCTCTGGTAAATTAACTTTACTTCAAAAAGATATTGCCGTTCCAGAATCCGTTTGCGTTTATTTTGAAAATTAGGAGAAATTAAATTTGTTAATTAAAGAAGTTGCAGTTGAAAATTTTACTGATATCCCAAAACAATTTGCCGCTGGTGCTAATCGTTTTGAACTTTGCGATAATCTTGCTGTCGGTGGTACAACTGTCAGTAAAGGTGTTATGTCTGAAACAATGCGTTATGCACAGGACAATGAAGTCCCTGTAATGGCAATGATTCGTCCCCGTGGCGGAAATTTCGTTTATAACGATACCGAATTAAAAATTATGGAGGCTGATTTATTTCAGGCTCAACAACTTGGTGTAGATGGCGTCGTATTTGGCGCTTTAGATACGAATAATAACTTAGACATAGAGGCGATGGAGTTTTTAATTGCAGCAAGTGGTGGCATGCAAATCACTTTCCATATGGCTTTTGATGAAATTCCTAATAATGCACAACTTGATGCGCTATCTTGGTTAGCAGAGCATGATATCGATCGTGTTTTAACGCATGGCGGATCACTTGATAAGCCTATCGAGGAAACGTTACCCCACCTCAAAGAAATTATTGACTGGTCAAACGGTCTCATTAAAATTGTTCCAGGTGGCGGTATTACACTTGATAATGTTGATACTATTGCTGCTAAATTAAACGTTAAAGAGCTTCATGGTACAAAAATAATTTTAAAATAATCATCTAAAAAGGTTCCAACAACTTCATGTACTAGGCCCTGTCAAGTTGACGGATGAAATAATATAAAATTTAATATGTTTCTAAATGGCTTTATCCCAGTAT